>JBJOHE010000155.1:0-23798 GCA_046047895.1 Planctomycetota bacterium
CCACGAGGTCGGCGCCCTTGAGCACCTCGACGACCGTGAACTTCCCCTTGGGAAGCGGGCCTTCGGCCGTGGGCCCGAGGGCCGAGGCCGGGGGCGGCTCGACGAGCCGGGCGATCACCGCCGCCTGACTCTGGGCGATCTCCTGGGCGAAGGTGAGCGACACCGCCGAACAGAAGGGACAGGCCCGGGCCGGGCCTGCCACGAGGCTGCCGGCAATCAAGCTGGCGACCGCGACGACGCCGGTCAGTCCGCGGGAGCAACGGGTGGGAGAAATCATGCCCCGATTGTAGCGGTGGCGGGCTCTCGCCGCCCCCGGGCCATCGTCAACCGGGAAAGGCTCGGGGGTCGGCGAACGCTCGCGGAGCATGGGGGCGTATCCTCGGCGAGCGACGCGACTTTTGCCGCCCCCGAGCCGGAGTTGCCCGTGCGGGCTACAGCCATTTGGCCACGTCGGTGCGGTAGGCCGCCAGGGCGGGCAGGAGAGCGGCCACCACCGCCAGAACCACGAGAAACGGCACCAGCAAGAGCTCGCCGGCCGGCGCCGCCGAGAAGAATCCGGCCGAGACGCCGGCGTTAGTCGTGATCAGGGGGCCGATCGCCGCCACGATCCCATGGCCGAGCAGCCAGCCCACCAGGCCACCTCCGACCGCCAGGATCACGGCCTCGAGGAGCACCGCGGTCAACACATGGCTCCGGCGGGCCCCGAGGGCCCGCATCACCGCCACGTCCCGGCTCCGCTCGAGCGAGGAGCCGACCATGCTCACGAGGATCCCGATCGCCGAGACGATCACCACGAGCGTGGTCACGAGCAGGAGCAGAAGTTCCAGCGGCCGCACGAACAGATCCAGCAGCGTGCGGATCTCGCGGACCGGTTCAGCCGCCTGCCCGTCGCGGCCTTCGTTGATCGTGGTCTTGAGCCCCATCGCGAGCAGCTCGGCCGGCATCCCGGCCGGCGAGGCCGTCTCCACGAGGATCGCCGTCACTTCCCGCTGGGCGAAGGGAAGCGGCGGCGGATTCGGGCCGTTGTCGGTCCGGCCTGTCGGGTCTCGTGACTCGGACGGAGCCTCGGCATTGTCTGCTGCCGACCCTGCCGCCCCCGGCTCGCCGTCTGCCACGGGCTTCGCATGCCCCTCCTGGAGATAGAAACCCTCCATGTTCACGTACACGCCCCGGTCGACAGGAGTGTCGGTGCGGGCAAGGATCCCGGTGACCACGAAGGGATCATGCTCGAGCCCGTCGTCGGCACCATGGGTGGGGGCGAAGCGGTCGCCCACTGCCAGGCCGAGCCGGGCTGCAACCGTGCTGCCGAGCACGCCACCGAAGAACTCGTCGTCGCGAAAGTTTCGGCCGGCGGCGAAGGCGAAAGGCCGCCCGTCGCCGCTCGAGAGTCGATCGAAGTATGTGGCGTTCGTGCCGACGACCCGGAAACTCTTGAAGTAGTCGCCCATGCAGATCGGCACGGCGGTGGCCACGCTGCCGGCGAACCTGCCGGCCCGGCCGTCGGCCCGGGCGGTGGCCGGGAGAAACTCCTGGTAGAAGCTCCAGGAGATGTTCTCGATCGGCTTACTCACCAGGTAGACGCTGTTGAGCACCAGCTGCAGCGGACTTCCCTTGGCCCCCACGATCAGGTTGTAGCCGAGCCCCGCGCCCGAGGCGAAGGCGTCACGGACCACGCCGCCGATCACGAGCGTGGCCACGACGAGCGCCACGCCGAGCGCGAGCGACAGCGCGGTCAGGCCGCTCGTGAGGAGCCGCTGCCGGATGCTGCGCCAGGCGATGCCGAGGAGCGTCATGAGCGACCAGCCCGGTTGAAGTCTTCGAGCCGCAGCCGGCGGGGAAACTGGCGGGCCACGTCTGGATCGTGGGTGACCACGAGCAGGGCCACGCCGTGCTCGGTGCAGGTGGTGGTCAACAGGTCGACCACCTGCTGCTGATGGGCCGCGTCGATGCTGGCGGTGGGCTCATCGGCGAGGATCGCCTGGGGCCGATTGGCGAGCGCCCGGGCCACGGCCACCCGCTGCTGCTGGCCGATCGAAAGCTCGGCCGGCTTGTGGTGGAGCCGGTGGCCGAGACCGACAGCCTCCAGGAGCCCGGTGGCCCTGGCCCGGTCGGGCCGGCCCGAGGCGAAGGACATCGCGACGAGCACGTTCTCGAGCGCCGTGAAGCCGGGGAGGAGATTGAACTGCTGGAACACGAGCCCGAGAGAGTCGGCCCGGAGCCGGTCCCGCCGGCCCTCGTCGAGCCGGGCCAGGTCGGTGCCGGCGACGACCACCCGGCCGGAGTCGGGCCGCATGATCCCGGAGATCACGTGCAGGAGGGTGGATTTGCCGGAGCCGCTCGTGCCCTCGAGGGCGGCTTGCTCGCCTCGAGCCAAGACGAAGCCGGGCACGTCAAGCACGTCGACCCGCTCGCCCCCGGGCATGGCGAAGGATTTGCGAACGTTTTCCAGGAGAATGACTGGCTCGGCCATAGGTTGCTCGACAGCGTACCGCGCCCGCCTGGTCGTCGGCCAACGGCCGCGGCCCCGCCGTCGCCGGCAGGCGATTGAGAACCACCGCGGTCCCGGTGTATATTCCGCCGCCCCCGTGGCCCGGGTCCCGCGACGTCGTGGAGCCCGGCCCGCCTCACCGCTGTCCAGGAGACTTCTCCCGTGCCCATTCGCGTCGGCATCAATGGTTTTGGTCGTATCGGTCGCCTCACCTATCGCGCCATCTATGAGAAGTACGGCCTCGACGGCGACGTCCAGGTGGTCGCGATCAACGACCTCACCGACGCCAAGACCAACGCCCACCTCCTGGCCTACGACTCCAACTACGGCCCGTTCGCCGCCCAGGTCGGTCACGAGGGCAACGACATCATCGTCGACGGCCGCAAGATCAAGGTCTTCGCCGAGCGTGATCCGGGTGCGATTCCGTGGGGCAGTGAAGACGTGCAGATCGTGGTCGAGAGCACCGGTTTCTTCACCGACGCCACCAAGGCCGTCGCCCACAAGCGGGATAGTGTGAAGAAGGTGGTGATCTCGGCCCCGGCCAAGAACGAGGATCTGACGGTGGTGCTCGGGGTCAACAACGACATGTACGACCCGGCCAAGCACCACGTGATTTCGAACGCCTCGTGCACCACCAACGGACTCGCGCCGGTGGCCAAGGTGCTCCACGAGACCTTCGGGATCGAGAAGGGACTGCTGACCACCGTCCACGCCTACACCAACTCCCAGAAGACGGTCGACACGGCCGCCAAGGATCTCCGTGACGCCCGGGCCGCGGCCCTCAACATCGTGCCCTCGAGCACGGGGGCGGCGAAGGCCGTAGGCCTCGTGATCCCCGAGCTGCAGGGCAAGTTCACGGGCATGGCCTTCCGTGTGCCGGTCTCGACGGTGAGCGTGGTCGACTTCACGGCCATCCTGGGGAAGGACGCCCCGGTTGCCGAGATCAACGCCGCCATGAAAAAGGCCGCCGAGGGCCCGCTCAAGGGCATCCTGCGGTATTCCGACGAGCCGCTGGTTTCGACCGATCTCAAGAAGGATCCCCACAGCTCGATCTTCTCGGCTGTCGACACGATCGGCCTGGGCAACTTCGTCAAGGTGGTGAGCTGGTACGACAACGAGTGGGGCTACTCCTGCCGGGTCGCCGACCTGCTCAACTTCCTGGAAGACCGCGGTCTGTAGGTCGATTGAGGAATCGGCGAGCACCGGCCTCCGGCGGGACGGTGGCTCGCCGATTTCAGGCCCCGACTGATGGCTGCTGCGGGGTGCACGCTGGTGCTTTCGTTCCTCCGTCTGTTGTGCGGCGTCGGTTGCCTGCTGGCTTTGAGTATGCCGGCCGCCAGGGCAGCGTCGTTTCCCGTGGAGATCACGGTTGATCCGGCTATAGCCGAGGGCGAGCTGCCCGCGATCTGGCGGTTTTTCGGAGCTGACGAGCCCAATTACGCGACGCTGCCCAATGGCAAGCAACTGCTCGCCGAACTGGGAAACCTGCGGCCGCGGCAGGTGTTCTTCCGGGCCCACAACCTGCTCACGAGCGGCGACGGAAGTCCGGCGCTCAAGTGGGGCTCTACGAATGCCTACAACGAGGACGCCGCCGGCCGGCCGGTCTACGACTGGACGATCCTCGACGGCATCTTCGACGCCTATCTCGAGCGGGGCGTGCGGCCCTATGCCCAGATCGGATTCATGCCCGAGGCCCTGTCGGTCAAGCCCGTGCCCTACCGGCACCGCTGGCGGGTGGGCGCTCCGTATGAGGAGATCTATACCGGCTGGGCCTTTCCGCCCAAGGATTACCGGAAGTGGGGCGACCTCGTCGAGCGGTGGGTGGCCCACTGCGTGGAGCGGTATGGGGCGGAGGAGGTGGCCGGCTGGTACTGGCAGACCTGGAACGAGCCAAATATTCCCTACTGGCAGGGCAGCCGGGAGGAATTCTTTCGGCTCCACGATCATGCGATCGCGGCGGTGCGGCGGGCGTTGCCGACCGCCCGCGTCGGCGGCCCTGACGTGGCGGGAGATGGGGGCGACTTCATGGACGCCTTCCTCGAGCACTGCCTCCACGGTGACAACCTGGCGACCGGCGAGCGGGGCACGCCCCTCGACTTCGTCTCGTTTCACGCCAAGGGAGCGCCACAGACCGTCGCGGGACACGTGCGGATGGGCCTCCGGGAACACCTCCGAACGATCGACGCCGGCTTCGCCCGGATCGCCCGCCATCCGGAGCTGCGGCAGACGCCGATCGTGATCGGGGAATCCGATCCCGAGGGCTGTGCCGCCTGCCAAGGGCCGCAGCTCGCCTACCGCAACGGCACGATGTATTCGAGCTACACCGCGGCCAGCTTTCCCCGGAAGCTCGAGCTCGCCGCGCGGCATGGCGTGAACCTGGCCGGAGCCCTCACCTGGGCATTCGAGTTCGAGGGGGAGCCCTGCTTCGCCGGCTACCGGGCCTTGGCCACCTGCGGTGTCGACAAGCCGGTGCTCAACGTGTTTCGGATGTTCGCCAGGCTGCCGATGACCCGCGTGGCGGCGGCGAGCGACGGCCAGCAGTCGCTCGCCAGGATTCTGGCAGAGGGCGTCCAGGCGGCGGCGGATGTTGGCGTGATCGCCAGCCGCAATTCCGACCGGCTGGCCGTGCTCGTCTGGCACTACCACGACGACGACGTCCCCGGCCCGGCCGCGGCGGTGAACCTCGCGATCACCGGCTGGACTGGCCCGCCAGCGCCGCCCACCCAGTTTCGGATCGATGCCGACCACAGCAATGCCTTCACGATCTGGAAAGCGATGGGCTCGCCACCGCGGCCCACGGCCGAACAGCTGGCAGAGCTTCGCGGCCGCGACGGGCTCGAGGAGGCGCCGCCGCCGAAGCTCGCTTCGGTCGCCGAAGGGCTGCGGGTGTCGTTTGAACTGCCCCGCCAGGGCGTGACGCTCCTCGAGTGGGAGCTCGATCCGGATCGAATCCGCGACGAGGCTGCCGCCGCCCCGCGATGACCGCTCCAGCAGCCTTCGGCGATCCGCGGCCGCAGCAGGCTCGAGCCGGTGGTCGTGCCGTCAGTGGAGGGCGATCACGGCTTCGGTTTCCAGCGGACCATTCGGGCCGCTTGACGTCACCTGGAGGCGGACGTGGTCGCCGCTGGGGAGCGTGCCCTGCCAGGGGAGTTCGAGAAACACCCCGCGGCGGCGGCCGGTCGGGCGGAAGCGGGCGGCGGCATCGGCGGCGGGGATCGTCCAGCTGGCCAGCGGCGGGGAGCCTGCCGGGGCGGCGGCGTCGAAGGCCAGCACGGTCACGTCGCCCGGGAGGGAGGCGAGCCGTTCGCGGTCATCTCGCGGCTCGATGACCACTGCGATGCCCTCGCTCTGGCCATCCTCGTCGATGTCGATCACCGTCGCTGCCGAGCGATTGACCATCAGCCGGGCGGCACTGCCCTCGCCGGCGGGGTCCTCGTAGGACATCTGCACGAGGGCCGGCGATTCGTCCGCCAATTCGATCGGCCGGGCTGCGGGATCGATCGATGCGGTGGCTGGCGGCGGCAGGGCGAGGCTGTCGCCCGGATCGAGGGCGGCGCCGGGGCTGCCTGGCTCGTCCGGCAGGGGCGGCACGCCTTCGAGGGTGGGCGGAGCCAGCATGGCGGGCGGGCCGCCGGACGCCGGAGCGCCACCACCCCGAGGTGCCTGGAAGGCAGGGGCATCGGGTAACGAGATCGCCGGCGGCACGGTCGCGGCGGGTGGCACGGCGGGAGCTCGGCCGCGGCCGCTGCGGCCGGCCGGAGTCGGGTCATCGGCCGCCGACACACCGAGCTGTTTCCGCAGGCTGGCGTTCTCGCTTGCCACATTGGTCAGCCGGGCGCACTTCTCCTGGAGTTCATCCTGGAGCTGGTAGATCTGATCTTCCTGGTAGCGGAGCTCCCGCTCCAAGAGCTGCTGATTCAGGTCGCTCTTGCAGCCCGTCGTGGCGGCGGCGGCCAGGCAGAGCCAGCCGGCGCAACGGAACGAAAACGGGCACCCTCGGGCCCGCGGCCCGGCCTGCTGCTGCGGCTTCATGACGCGCCTCCTTGCGCCTCATCGGCCCCGCGGGGCCACTGCGTGCTGTCCAAATGGCGGGCACCGAACCGGCGGCCGCCCCGAAGAATCAGCCAGCCCCCTTGCCTGTCGGCATGTGCTCGATCACCTCGTCGATCAGCCGGTAGTCGACAGCCTCCTGCGCCGACATGAACCGGTCTCGATCCGTGTCCTCCTCGATCTTCTCGAGCGGATGCCCGGTGTGCTTGAGGAGGATGTTGTTGAGCTTGTGTTTGACGTTCTTGAATTCCTTGGCGTGGATCATGATCTCCTCCGCCGTGCCCTCCATGCCGGCCAGCGGCTGATGGATCATGATCCGGGCGTTGGGCAGGGCCCGCCGCTTGCCCTTGGCTCCGGCGGCGAGGAGCACGGCGCCCATCGAGGCGGCCTGTCCGATGCAATAGGTGGCCACGTCGCAGGTCACAAACTGCATCGTGTCGTAAATCGCCAGGCCTGCGGTCACGCTGCCGCCCGGCGAGTTGATGTAGAGATGGATGTCGCTCTTCGGATCATCCTGCTGCAGGAACAGGAGCTGGGCGACGATGGCGTTGGCCATCTCGTCGTTGACCTGGGTGCCGAGGAAGACGATCCGGTCCTTGAGCAGGCGGGAGTAGATGTCCATCGCCCGCTCTTCGCGGCCGCTCTTCTCGATGACGTAGGGGATCAGGGGCATGGCTGGTTGATCTCGGGAGGGCCGCGGCTGGTCAGTCGGATTCTTCCTCGGCCGCAACCGGCGGCTTGGAAAGGACCTCGTCAACGAGTCCGTAGTCCTTGGCCTCGGTGGCGGAGAGGTAGCGGTCGCGGTCGGTGTCTTTGGCGATCCGTTCGATCGGCTGGCCGGTGTGGGCGGCGAGAATGTCGTTGAGCACGGCCCGGGTCTTGATGATCTCGTCGGCCTGGATCTCGATGTCGCTCACCTGCCCCCCGACCTGGCCGTAGGGCTGGTGGATCATCACCTTGGCGTGTGGCAGGGCAAACCGCTTTCCCTTCGTGCCGCCGGCAAGCAGCACGGCCCCGCCGCTGGCCGCCAGGCCCACGCAGTAGGTGGCGACGGGACAGGAGAGAATCTGCATCGTGTCGTAGATCGCCATCGTGGCGGTCACACTGCCGCCGGGCGAGTTGATGTAGAAGTGGATGTCTTTGCGGCGATTCTCGCTCTGCAGGTAGAGCAGTTTCATCACCACTTCGTTGGCGTTGCCGTCGTAGATCTCGCCCTGGAGGAAGACGATTCGGTTTTCGAGCAGGAGATCGCCGAGGGTCATGGTCCGCTGCCGCTGGTAGTCGCGGTAGGCGGATGAGGCTCGGGTCGGAAACGGGCCAGGCATGGTGTTCATCGGGCTCTCGGGGAATCGGCGGACGAAACCGGCAGTGGGACCAGGCCCGATCGATCAGCCGCGAACACCGGGCCGGGCGGCGGCTTCGGCATGGGCGGCGACGGGGATCTCCTCCTCGCCCACCACGACCCCGCAGACGGCGTGGTCGACGGCCTCGGTGTCGGGCGCAGGAAATTCGAACGGCACGTCCTTGAAGGACGCATGCGACGTGATCAGGTCGACGGTCTTCCGCTCGATGATCTGGTTGCGGAGCACGTCCATCAGGCCGCGGCGCTCGAGGCTGGCCCGCACCCGGCGGGGCGATTCGCCCGACTGGGTCGCGATCGCCCGGATTTCAGCGTCGTAATCAGCCGGCGTGTCGGCGATCTTCTCCTCCTCGGCGATCCGCTCGAGGATGAAATGCTCCTTCAGCGCCCGGGCCGTGCTGGCCATCACGGTCTGCCGCAGCTCGTTGACATGCCGCCGGATCGAATCGTCGTCGAAGCCACTGCGGCGAAGTTCGAGGATCGCCCGCTCCAGCTCCCGCTGGGCCTGGCGGCGGAGCAGATCGGGGGGCAGATCCCAGGAGGCTGATGCCGTTAGCGCCGAGGCGACCTGCTGCCGCACCTGCTTGCGGCGATGCCATTCGAGCTGGCTGTCGAGTTGCTTCTGCACCGCCTCCCGAAGGGCCTCCTCCGTCTCGAAGCCACCGAGTTCCTCGAGCAGGGCCGGCGTGAGGGTCGGCAGCTCGTGCTTCTTCACCTCGAGCAGCTCGAGCTCCATCGTCACGTCTTTTCCACGGTACGCCTCCGTCGCGGCCTCGTCGGAGACCCGGACATCGGCGGTCACCGTCTCACCGGGCTTCGCCTTCGCAACGAGTTCATCGAAGCCCGACAGTTCGGCATCGGCGAACGACAGCTTCGGCCGGACCACGACCTCCAGCTCCTCGGCCCGCGAGAGCAGTTCCTTGCCGTCGCGGAACGAGAGGTTGGCCACGATCAGATCCCCCGCGGCGGCCGGCCCGGCATCAGGCACATAGCGACCCCGCTCCCGGAGGATGTTGCCGAGGGCCTCTTCGATGTCGGAGTCGCCGATCTCGCGGGCAGGCCGGCTGATCGCCAGCCCCTTCCACTGCGGCAGTTCGAAATCAGGTCGCACCTCGATCCCGAACTCGAATGTCAAGGGCCCCTCCTCGGGAATCACCACGGCGCCGATGTCGAGATCAGGCTCGCTGATCGGCGCGAGCGACCCGCTCTCTGACACCTGCGTCATCGCGTCGGTGACGAGCTTGGACCGAATCTGCTCGGCCAACTCGGTCTTGAACCGACTGCTGACGAGCTGCCGGGGCGCTCGACCTGGCCGAAAGCCCGGCAGGAGTGCCGAAGGCATCAGATCCTTGATCGCCTCGTCACGGTAGCGATCGATGTCGGCCCGAGGCACCGTCACCTTCACCCGCCGCTGGCAGGTCGAAACCTCCTCGATCGCGACATCAAGATCGAGGGGTTTCGTCGCACCGGCCGCCTCGGCGGCAAGGGAAGTGTCGGCCGAGGGGGCATCGGTGGCGGAAGACGACATCGGCAAATCCGGAGGGAAGAGGGAGGGAAAAGCGGGTGATGGGATTCGAACCCACGACAACCACGTTGGCAACGTGGTGCTCTACCAACTGAGCTACACCCGCGGCACACCGCCGCCGGGAGGCCGCCCAGCCTGGCTGTGAGAGCCGCTGACATGAGCATGCCGTCCCGTGGGAACCCCGCGATTATAGGGCGGCTCCGGGGTGCCGCAAGATCACCGTTCGCAGAGGCCAGGGTTTTCGGGGGCTTTGGGCAAAGGACACGGGGCAGTGCCAGTTGGCGTCGTGCAGCGTGGCCCTGGGTAGCGGGGCGGCCCGTCTGGGTTTTTCGCGGGAAGACGCGAAGCGGCCGGGGTTGCCCATGCCATCTCGCCGGACGTTCGCTGCGGGCCGACCAATCCGCGCGGCGGATCGGTGCCCGGCCCTCCGCTCTCTCGAAGGAAACCTCGCTTCGCCGTCCTGGCTCCGCTCGGTTTCCTACGCCGCTCGACTGGCACGGGCAACCCCTCCGACCCACAGAGTTCCCGGAAGGATCCCCCGGGCCTTCCCGGAATGAGCCTGAAGCGGCGCCGCTCCAGTGAGCCGAAACCTGCCTTATGATGCTCCTGGATGATTCTCGTCGGTGGTGAGGCATCATGGCAGACACGACCCGCGAACCCTCGCCGCCGGCAGCCCGCCGGGTGACGGTGCACGACATCGCATCAGCCCGGGCGGCCGGCCGGCCGCTCTCAATGGTCACGGCCTATGACTGGCCGACCGGCCGGCTCGCGGATGCGGCCGGGGTCGATTGCGTGCTCGTGGGCGACAGCGTGGCGATGGTCGTTGCCGGTCGCGATTCCACGATTCCCGCCACGCTCGAGCAGATGATCTACCACGGAGAGATCGTCTCCCGGGCGGTGTCCCGGTCGCTGGTGGTAGTCGATCTTCCGTTTCCGCTCCAGCACCTCGGGGTGCGGCCGGCGATCGAGGCGGCCGCCAGGATCCTCAAGGAGACGGGCTGCCAGGCGATCAAGCTCGAAGGCACGGCCGGCCAGGCCGATGTGATCGCCGGGCTCGTCGGCGCGGGCATTCCCGTGATGGGCCACGTGGGCCTGCGGCCCCAGGCCGTGCACCAGCTCGGCGGCTATCGGATGCAACGGGATGCCGAGCGGCTGCACGAGGATGCCGCGGCCGCCGCCGCGGCCGGCGGCTTCGCCGTCGTGCTCGAGTGCATTCCACGGAATGTGGCCGCCGAGATCACCCGCTCGCTCTCCGTGCCGACGATCGGGATCGGCGCGGGCCCGGATTGTGACGGCCAGGTGCTCGTGATGCACGATCTCGTCGGCCTGTCGTTCGATCGGGTGCCGCGGTTCGTACGTCGCTATGCGGATGCCCGAGGCTCGATGGCCGCTGCGCTCGCCGCCTGGAAGGCCGACGTGGAAAGCCGGGCCTTTCCCGGTCCGGCCGAGACCCTCGGATGAGCCGCCGATGAACCTGCTCGCAGGATCGACCAGCCCCTATCTGCTCCAGCATGCCGACAACCCGGTGCACTGGGAGCCCTGGGGCGATGCCGCCATCGCCCGGGCCCGGCGGGAGGGCAAGCCGATCTTCTTGTCGGTGGGCTACTCGGCCTGCCACTGGTGCCATGTGATGGCCCATGAATGCTTCGAGAACGAGGCGATCGCCCGGCTGCTCAACGAGAGCTTCGTCAACCTGAAGGTCGACCGCGAAGAGCGGCCCGACATCGATGCGGTCTACATGCAGGCCGTGCAGCTGCTCACCGGCCGGGGCGGTTGGCCGATGAGCGTGTTCCTCACGCCCGACCTCGAGCCCTTCTTCGCCGGCACCTACTGGCCGCCCGAGCCGCGGCAGGGCATGCCCGGCTTTCCGCAGGTGGTCGCTGCGGTGTTGGCCGCCTGGCGGGAGCGGCGGGAGGCGGTGGTGAAACAGGCGGGGGAGATCACGGCCGCAATCGCGGGCCGCCAGGCCGTGGAGCACGGCCCGCCGCCGTCGGTCGAACTCGTCGAGCGGGCGGCCATGTCGCTGGCACGGTCGTTCGATCGCGAGTGGGGCGGCTTCGGTCGGGCGCCGAAGTTCCCGCATGCGATGGACCTGCGGCTGCTGCTGCGGTCAGCCGCCCGGAGCGGCCGGGTCGAGGATGTCGAGATGGTGGTCCGCACACTCGACCGGATGGCGGCCGGCGGAATACATGACCAGCTCGGCGGCGGCTTCTCCCGCTACTCCGTCGACGACCGCTGGCTCGTGCCCCACTTCGAGAAGATGCTCTACGACAACGCGCTCTTGGCGACGGCCTATCTCGAGGCCTTCCAGGTGACCGGCCGCGGGGAGTTCGCCGCGGTCGTGCGGAGCACGCTCGACTACCTGCTCCGCGACATGACCGATCCCGCCGGCGGGCTCTGGGCGGCCGAAGACGCCGACAGCGAAGGTCACGAGGGCCGCTATTACGTCTGGACGCCCGCCGAGGTGGCAGCCGAACTTGGGCCCGCCGAGGCGGCCCTGTTTTGCGCCGCCTACGACATCACCCCGGCGGGCAACTTCGAGGGCAGCTCCATACCCAATCTCCCGCGGCCGCTGGCCGAGGTCGCCCGCGAGCAGGGGCTCGATCCGACTGAACTTGACCGGCGGCTTTCCGCCGCCCGGGCGGACCTGCTGCGAGCCCGCGTCCGCCGCGTCCGTCCTGGCACCGACGACAAGGTGCTCGTGGCCTGGAACGGCCTCGCGATCGACGCGCTGGCCCGAGCCGGCGCGGTGCTCGGCGAGCCGCGGTATGTCACGGCGGCAGTCCGGGCGGCCGACTTTCTGCTGGCTGCGTGCCGCGACCCGGCCGGCCGGGTCGCCCATCAGTGGCGGCGGGGGCAGGCGGGCGGCCTCGCCTTTGCCGACGACCTCGCCTGCCTGGCCGAGGGGCTCGTCAGCCTCTATGAGGCGACCTTCGACGACCGCTGGATCACCGCAGCCTGCGACCTCGCCGACTCGCTCGTCGGCGAAACCGACGCGGGCCCGCTCCCCGAAGGCGGCTTCGTCGATCCGGACAGCGGGGGATTCTTCCAGACCTCGGCGGCCCACGAGCGGCTGATCGTCCGCCAGCCCGACCTCCTTGATCAGGCCACGCCGTCGGCCACCGGGATGGCCGCGACGGTGCTGCTCCGGCTGGCTGCATTCACAGGCCGACACCGGTATCGGCAGGCCGCCGATCGGGCCCTGGCTGCGGCGGCCGACCTGGCGGCCCGGGCGCCGGCCGCGATGCCTCAGTCGCTGCTTGCAATCGATCTGGCCGCCGGGCCCGCCGAGGAGGCGATCGTAGTGGGCCCGGATTCGACCGCCACAGCCAGCCTGATCGCGGCGGTGCGGCGGCGGTTTCGGCCCCGTGGAATCGTCGCCTGGAGGCGGCCCGATCGGACGGCGGTCGGCGGCCCGCTCGATCCGCTGTTCACCGGCCGGACCGGGACCCCCGCCGAGCCCACGCTCTACCTCTGCTCGGGCGGCACCTGCCGTCCGCCACTCGTCGGGGCCGACGCCGAAGCGGCGGTGGCCGACTGAGCCCTGCTGCGGCCCGCGACTCCAGGCAGGAAGCCGGCGGGTCGGCGGTTTCCGCGGGCGATCTACGGCACGACCAGTTCGTCGGAGATCACCACCGGCTTGCCGGCTGTAACGCCAGCCGGGGTCGGCAGCGAGGCTCCGGCGGGCATGCCCCCCATCGGCCCCATGCCACCCTCCATCATCATCCCGCCCGGCATCCCGCCGCCACAGTCATTGCAGCCCGCCATCGGCATGCCTTGGCAGCCGTTCTGGCAGGGTGCGGCCTGACCGCAGACCCGGGGCGGCGGGGCGGCGGCTGCCTGTGCGCCGGGTGGCACGAACCCCGGCGGCAGATGCCCGAAGCACTTCTCGTACTTCCAGACTTCGAGCGCGATATACCGTTCGTTCAGCGTCTTGCAGCCGGTGCCCCCGGCCGCAGCGACCAGGACCGCTCCGACGACCAGGCGGCCCATCCATCTGCGCATCTGCATCGCTCCGTCTCCTCGCCATCCAGGCTGGGCTCTCGCGGGAGCGGAACGCCTCGGCACCAGCGGGCGATTCCGGCGAAAGCCAAGCAACCCTACCCCACGCCGTGCGCGCAGCAACCGCCGACCGGGGGCGAAGAGACACTCGGCATCAGGGCGGCACGAACCTGCGACGGTTGTGCTGCCGGCGGCAGCCGCCGAAAAAAGATTGGAGCGAGAAGACCAATGAAACAGTGCACTTAGTGCGACCGCCCAGGCGGTGGCTCAGCCCTTGCGGTGGCGGATCCGGGCCCGCATCCGACGCTTCTTCTGGCCCAGTTTGCGGCGGCCCTTGCCCGTCTTTTTCACACCCATGAATTGGCTCCAGACCGGCGGCCGACTGTCGTCGCGGCCCCCGTGGGATGAGGTTGTAAGATGGGAATCACCTGATTTCAAGCGAACCCGTCTCCGGCCCGCCCCATGATCGTGTTCTTTCCCACGTATGCCCGTCGTTGCCCGGGCGGCTGGCGGGCCACCGTGGCGGGCATGGTGTCGCGGCCCCTGCCTGAGCGGAGCCGCCGTCGGGCCCTGGCCATTGCCGTCTTCAAACGGCTGCTCGACCTCGAAGAGGCCCAGCTCCACTCCGACCTTTTCCGCCGCCGGGCCGAGGCGTTCCTGTTTCAGCGGGTGGCCGGCCGACGGATCCGGGTGCGACTGGGCGACCGTGATTTCGAGGCCGGGCCGTCCGACCGCAGCGGCCACTTTCAAGCCGAGTTTGCCCTCGACGACTCGTTCGTGGCTGCCCACGCCGCCGCGGCCGACGCGGAGGGCTGCTCATGGCTGCCCTATGCCGGCCTGCCCGACGAGGACGACCCTGCCGAATCGATGACCGGCCAGGGCCGGATCCAGCTCGTGGCGGAGACCGGGCTCTCGGTGATCTCCGACATCGATGACACGGTGAAGGTGAGCAATGTGGCCGACCGCCGAGAACTCCTCCGCAACACCCTCGTGCGGGAATTTGTGGCCGTGCCCGGCATGCCGGAGGCGTATCGTCGCTGGGAGGAGCGCGGTGCCAGCTTCCACTATGTGTCGTCGAGCCCCTGGCAGCTCTCGAGCTGCCTGTGCGGTTTTCTGGGTGCGGCCGGCCTGCCCGCCGGCTCGATGCACCTCAAGCTCTTTCGGCTCAAGGATTCGACCCCGTTGGGCCGGATCACCACCCGCAAGCGTTCGAAGCGTCGCGCGATCGAGCAGATCATGACCGACTTTCCCGGCCGTCGGTTCGTGCTCGTGGGCGACTCCGGCGAGAAGGACCCCGAGGTCTATGCGGCCGTGGCCCGCCGCCGGCCGGAGCAGGTGGCGGCGGTGCTGATCCGGCGGGTTCCGGTGCGGGCGGCGGCCAGCCACGCAAGCCTGCGGTTCGAGAAGCTCGGCCGGCGGCTGCCCCCTGGCACCCTCCAGACCTTCGTTTCAGCTGAAGAACTCCCTGCCCAGCCCGGCTGAGGCGGATCCCGGGGCCGCGGGCTCCCCGTCTCACCAGGGACTGTCGAAGGCGTTTTGGTAGTGCTCGACCACGGGCTTGTCGTGGGGCTCGGCCGGGAACGTGACGGCCACCACGTCGATCCGCACGCTCTGGTCTTCGAGCCGGTGGCGGCGGATGTAGGCGGCTGCGAGTTCGGCGATCCGGCGCTGCTTGGTCGCGCCGACGGTCTCCGCGGGATGGCCGTGGGCCGTGTCGGAGCGGGATCGAACCTCCACGAAGACGACCGTCCGCCCATCGAGCGCGACGATGTCGATATCTCCGCGGAGCACCCGCTCCCTGCGGCCCAGGATGCGGTACCCAAGCGAGCGGAGATGACGGGCAGCCTCGTCCTCGCCGCGACGGCCGAGTTCGTCCCGGGCAGAGGGCATGACGGCCCCTTCTCGGGTTCAGGCCTTCGCGGTGGCCGGCTTCTTCTTCGCCGCCGGCTTGCCCTTGGCGGCGCCGGGGGCGTCGTCCCGCTTCTCCCGCAGACGGGTTGCCTTGCCCGACCGATCACGGAGGTAGTAGAGCTTGGCCCGCCGGGCCACGCCCGACCGCTTCACCTCGATCGTGGCGATCTTGGGCGAGTGGAGGGGAAACTTCCGCTCCACGCCCTCGCCGGCCACGATCCGACGAACCGTGAACGTCTCGCGGCTCCCGCTCCCGGCCTTGGCGATCACCACGCCGTTGAAGATCTGAATCCGTTCCTTGTCGCCTTCGAGAATCCGGGTGTGGACGTCGACGGTGTCGCCGATGTCAAACGAGGGCACGTCGGCTTTGAGGCTCGAGGCCTCGACGGCGGCGAGAATCTTCCGGCTCATGGGTCGCTCCTCCGGGCTCAGCCCGGCGTGGGGGAAACGGCGGTCCGTCGGTGGGTCGCTGCGACGGCCTGTTCCTGCCGCCAGGCTGCGATCCGCCGATGGTCGCCCGAGAGCAGCACCTCGGGCACGTGCAGGCCGCGAAACTCGCGCGGCCGGGTGTATTGGGGGCCCTCCACGAGCCGGTCGGCTCCGGAGAAGGAATCCTGGCGGGCGCTCTCCTCGTCGCCCAAGACGCCCGGGATGAGCCGGGACACGGCATCGACGATCACCATCGCCGCCACCTCGCCGCCGGAGAGCACATAGTCGCCGATCGAGATCTCCTCGGCGCCGACCGTTTCCTGAACCCGGGCGTCGAAGCCCTCGTAGCGGCCGCAGACGAGCACCAGCCGCTCCCGCGAGGCCAGTTCCTCCACGAGGGATTGGTCGAGGCGGCGGCCGCCCGGCGTGAGCATGATCACCCTCCCGGGCGGACTGGCTGCCTGCTGCACCGCCTCGATGCAGGAGACGACCGGGCCGGGCATCAGCAGCATCCCCGGGCCGCCGCCGAATGGGCGATCGTCGACCTGGCGATGGGGGCCTTCGGCAAAGTCGCGAATGTCGACGAGCCGGACGTCGAGAATCCCGGCCGACCGCGCAGCTCCCAGCAGACTCCCTTCGAGGAAGCCCGTGAACATGCCGGGGAAGAGCGTGAGGATGTCGATGCGCATGGCTGGCGACGGCGTCCCCTCAGCCGCGGCATCGCCGCGGCGGGTGACCGGGGGTGTCTCAGGGTGGGGCTACTCGCTCTTCGCTTCTTCGGCTGCCGGTGTCGCCTCGGCCGCTTCGGCGACCGGTTCCGCGGCTGCAGCGGGCTCGGCTGCCGGTTCGGCGGGAGCCTCGGCCGGGGTTTCCGCGGCGGCCTCAGCTGCGGCAGTTTCAACGGGCTCGGCCGCAGCGGCTTCAGCGGCCGGCGGTTCGGGCTGCTTCACCTCGGGCACGAAGGCCGGCGGGCCGGCGTCGGGCACGATCTTCGGAAGCCGAAGGCGAGCCCGCGCATGCTCCATCTCTTGGAGATGGGTGCCATTCGTGCCGTACTTCTTGATCAACACGCGGACGGCATCGCTCGGCTGGGCTCCGACGCTCAGCCAGTAATCGACCCGCGGGCCGTTGAGCGTGCAGCGGGCATCGGTCTCGGGCACATGCGGATCGTAGGTGCCGAGTTCTTCAATGACCCGGCCGTCCCGGGGGCTGCGGCGATCCGTCGCGCAAATCCGGTAATACTCGCGGTGCTTCCGTCCCATCCGCTTCATTCGAATCGCAACTGCCACGGTCGAAATCCTCTCTTCGGCTACACTACGGATCTGTGAATTATCGGAGGCCGACCAGCCGGTCGGCCCGCCCTCGGGGCCGCGGCGACGGGGCTGGAATTCCAGGTGAGGAGCCTCGAGCGGCTCTCCGTCGCAGTCCCGTAGCATATTCGACGCCGGCCGAAACCCAAGGGGCATTCGGAAAACCGGTTTTTTGGGGAAAAACACGGTCTGTCGGCCGGCTGGGGCCATTTCCCCAGTCAGCCGCCGGATCGCTTTTTGCGGCGGGCCTCTTTTTCCCGCTGCTTCTTGAGCTTCCGCCGCTCGTCGGCCGTGAGCCGCTTGCCGGTGTCGCCCTTGGGCTTGGCGAGTCGGGCGGTGGGGTTGGTCATCTGGGCCTGAAGTCGCTGCACCTGCTGCATCCGTTCCCGCATTCCCAGGCCGGCCATGCCCTTCATCATCGCCGCCATGCCATCGAACTGCTTGACGAGATCGCCAACCTCATGGGGCTCGACCCCCGCGCCGGCCGCGATCCGCCGCCGCCGCGACTGGTCGACGAACCTGCCCGGGTTTCGCCGCTCGTCGGGGGTCATCGAGTCGATGATTCCGAACAGCCGGTTCATGTCCTTCTCGAGGTCGGCCCCGCCGAGCATCTCCTGCATGCCGCCCATGCCCGGGATCATGCCGAGCACCTTTCCCAGCGGCCCGAGCCGTCGGGTCTGCGACAGCATCTTCTTGAAGTCGTCGAGCGTGAACTCGCCCGCCTTGAGCCGCTCCTCCTGGCGACGCATCTCGTCCTGGTCAAACTTCCGCTGGGCCTCCTCGACGAGCGAGACGACGTCGCCCATGCCGAGGATCCGTCCGGCCATGCGCTCGGGATGGAAGTCCTCCAGGGCCTCGATCTGTTCGCCCGTGCCGATGAACTTGATCGGCACCCCGGCGACGCTTTTGACGGAGAGCGCCGCGCCGCCGCGGGCGTCGCCGTCGAGCTTGGTCATGATCACGCCGTCGAGTTCGAGGGCGTCGTTGAACGCCTTGGCACTCTTGACGGCGTCCTGGCCGGTCATCGCATCGACCACGAGATAGACCTGGTCGGGGCCGACCGTGCGGTCGATTTTGGCCAGCTCCTGCATCAGCTCCTCGTCGATCGCCAGCCGGCCGGCGGTGTCGAGGATGACCACGGAAATGTTCTCTTTCTTGGCCCGGGCCACGCCGGCGTTGCAGACCGCCACCGGATCGGTGGACGAGCCGCCCGGCATGTCAGCCGGGGTGTGGACGGGCACCCCGAGCTGGGTGCCGAGCACGACGAGCTGCTCGATGGCTGCGGGCCGCTGGAGGTCGGCCGCGACGAGCATCACACCCCGGCCGGTGGCGAGGATCTTCTTCGCGAGCTTGGCCGAGGAGGTCGTCTTGCCCGAGCCCTGGAGGCCGCAGAGCATCAGGATGGTGGTCTGGCCCGCCTCGAGGTGGAGCGAGTGGTCCACCGGGCCCATCAGGTTCACCAGCTCACGGTGCACGATGCCGACGAGCTGCTGGGCCGGGTCGAGGGATTCGAGCACCCGCTCGCCGACCGCGTCCTGGCTCACCCGCTCCAGAAACTGCTCGGCCACGTCGTAGGCCACGTCGGCCTCGAGCAGGGCGGTGCGGACGTCGGCCAGCCCCTCCCGCATGTTGGCAGCCGAGAGTTTGCCCCGGCCGCGGAGCGAGTTGAGGGCCGTGGAGAGCGAGGCGGTGAGGGATTCGAACATGGCGGATTCAGGGCGGAGGAAAGCCGCGAAGTATATCGCCGGAATCGACGGTCAGGCCGGGTTGCTTCGGCCGGCTTGAAGGCGGCGCGGGGCCGCCGGCTGCCGCCGGCCACCGGGGAAGGTGTATAACGACCGGCGTCGAGCGTCAGCCACGTGGGCCGGTCGGGCCCCGGGATCGCCGCCACATCCCACCTGGAGCACCCAACCCGTGAGTTTCCGCAAATCTCTCGAAACCGAAGTGGCCGAAGCGCTCAACGAGCAGATCAAGATCGAGGCCTCGGCTGCCTTCCTCTACTTCTCGCTCGCGTCGTGGGCGAATGTCCGCGGCCTGACCGGGATGGCCGCCTGGTTTCGGGGTGAGGCCCATGGCGAACTCACCCACATGAATCTGTTCGTCGATTACCTCAACGACCGGGATTACCAGGCGAAGTTTGGCACGATCGAGGCGCCGACCTGCGAGTGGACGAGCCCCATCGAGGCCTTCGATATGGTTCGCACCCAGGAGCACATCCTCCTCCAGCGGATGAACGACCTGATCGACCTGGCCGACAAGCACAACGACCATCTCACCCACAGCTTCCTGACGCAGTTCGTGCCCCAGCAGATCGCCGACACGGCCGAAGCCGACGATGTGCACGATCGACTGATGCTCGTCGGCGGCGACGGCCACGGCCTGATCCTGATCGACCAGGAACTCGCCCGCGACGCCGAGGCCGAAGGCTGAGCCGATCCGGCCCGCCGGCCGCGATCGCGTCGGCGGGCCGCTGCGGTTTCCGCTCGTTGAGCCGGACGCCGTCGACCAAGATCCGCACGCCCTGCACCGGGCATCCGCCGGCAGGGTGCGTTCATCGCGGTTGGAGCGGACCCCGAGTGCCTCGACGGCGTCGGTGAAAAGCCCTCGCCCTCCCCGGAACAGAGCATCATGTCCACTGAGCGGTACCTGTGGGCCGGCATCCTCCTCACGCTCCTGCCCGCCGTGGCCTTCGGCCTCGACATCTCCATCGACGAGGCCGGGGCCGAGCCGGGCGGGGAGGTCGTCTGCACCGCGGCGATCCAGGCGGCGATCGACCGGGTGGCTGCATCAGGAGGCGGTCGGGTGACCGTGCCGGCCGGGGTGTTTAAGACCGGGGCGATCACCCTCAAGCAAGGCGTCGAACTCCATCTGGCTGAGGATGCGGTGCTGTTGGGCTCGACCGACCTGGCCGACTATCCTCGCCAGCTGACCCGGATCGAGGGCCACTTCGAGCCCTGGCGGCCGGCCCTGGTGAACGCTGCGAAGCTGACCGGCGTCAAGCTCACGGGCCGCGGCACGCTCGACGGCAATGGCCGGCCGTTCTGGCAGGCCTTCTGGCAGCGGCGGGCCGAGAACCGGAAGTGCACGAACCTGGAAGTCGAGCGGCCGCGGCTGGTCTACCTGGCCGAGTGTCGGGACGTGACGGTCGCCGGCATCACACTCAAGGATTCGGGCTTCTGGAACCTCCATCTCTACGCCTGCCAGGGCGTGCTCGTAGAAGGCATCACGATCACGGCCCCGCATGGCGACCCCCCGAAGATCATCGGGGCCGACGAGCCCTGGGACGAGGTGGCGATCGACCGGGCCCCGAGTTCCGACGGGATCGACGTCGACAGCTGCCAGCAGGTCACGATCCGGCGCTGCCGGATCTCGGTGGGCGACGATTGCATCGCGCTGAAGGGCTCGAAGGGGCCGCTCGCGCTCGACGACGACTCGAGCCCGCCGGTGGAGCAGGTGACAATCGAAGCCTGCGACTTCGACAGCGGCCACGGGGCGGTCACCTGCGGGAGCGAGGCGACGATCGTGCGAGACGTCATCCTGCGAAACTGCAGAGTCGGCGCCAGCGTGCCCCTCGTGCGGCTCAAGCTTCGCCCCGACACTCCCCAGCTCTACGAACGGATCCTCGTGGACGGCGTCGAGGCCACCGCCGCCCAGGCGATCTTCGACGTCAAGCCCTGGACCCAGTTCTTCGACCTCCAGGGGCACGATCCTCCTCGGTCGGTCGTGCGGGATGTGACCGTGCGAAACGTCACCGGCTCGTTTCGGTCCCTCGGCGAACTGCGGGGCAACCCCGGCGACCTGATCGAAGCAGTCACGCTCGCCGACATCGTGATCACGGCCGACACCCCGCGGCTGCTCGTGGGTCACGGCCGGTCTGTCGACTGCCGCGACGTTCGGGTGAACGGCGCGCCGTTCGCGGTGGCCGAACCTGCGACCGCCGAACCCGAATGACCTGGGCGGCGACTGCCCCGGAGCCGTTGTCGCTCCCCGCGGTGACGAGCCGCCCGAATCGGGACGCGGCACACGATGTGCCGCGGTTGACCCGACGCGTGGCCGGCGAAGGCGGCGCGTCACCGCGGGGAGCGGCCCGTGCCGCTCAGCTGAACGTGCCCTCGCCGTGGCTGACCGGAGCCCCCATCGGCATCCCGGAAGGCATCGCCGACATCCCGCCTTCGCAGCAGGGGGCGGCAGCCGGCATCCCGCCGCAGGGATCGCAGACTGGGCCACAGGGAGCCGCCATCGGCGGCGGGCAGTCGCCGCGGCCGCAGGGCGAACGGAATTCCATGAACGACGGACGGCGGCAGCTGCTACCCATGCAGCTGCTGCAGCCCGGCGCTGCAGCCAGGGCAGCCAGAGCGAGCGCCAGACATCCGAACCGCACCATGACAAACTCTCCGGAGGGTCGGCCGGCCGCGGGGGGCCGGGAGCGACGTGAACGAGGGACGTGACATGGCGTCGATCGCGACGCCATGCAAACCCTAGCTCACGATTCGTGACCGTGACGGATGCCTTCCGCTATCGACGGTCGTGGTCTGGTCGTAGGGATCATGCCGCATGGCGAATCGAGGGAATCTCTCCGGCCTCGCACCACGGTGCCGCCACACGCGTGCTAATTTTTTTGAGCGGCGACGCCGCGGCCGGTTTGTCGGCTGCTGGCGGCCGCTCCAGCCGTCGCCGATATCCCTGTCATGCCCCCGATGATCCCTCGCCTTCGCCGCGTCTGTGCCGCCGCCCTGCTCATGCTCGTTGGTGTGGCCGCGATCTGTCATGCCCAGGAGCCGACCGGGCTTGTCGAGGAGGCTCTGCCGGTGGGCGAGGCCGAGCCCGAGTGTTCCGGCGGCTTCGACCTTTGGATCGCGAGCACCCGTCGCCTGCCGGGCATCTGTCGGGGGCCCGCGGCGGCCGACTTTGGCGTGGAAAGACTGGCCGGTAGCAGGGGCTGCCGGTTCTGGGAGCGGTCGGATCTCGACTCGCTGCTCTCTGCCCCGGAGCGGCCGCTTGTGATCTTCATCCACGGCAACCGGTATGACTCGGGCGACGCCAAAGCGCAGGGCCTCCAGCTCGCCGGCCGGCTCGCCGCTTGCCGGCCGGGCACGCTACCGCCGCGGGTGGTCGTCTTCTCCTGGCCGAGCCAGAAGCAGGGCCTGCTGCTCAAGGACGGCCGCCGGAAATACGACCGGGCCTATGCTGACGGCCATTACCTGGCGGGGTTCCTCGGCCAGGTTCCGCCCGAGCAGCCGGTGGCGATTGTCGGCTACTCATTTGGCGCGCTGGTCGCTGCCGGGGCGCTCGAGGATCTCACCACCGAGGATCTGCCGGCCTTCCCGGGCCTCCGCTGGGCCGAGCGGCCGGGCCGCACGCATCTGGTGTTCATCGTGCCGGCGATCCGCAGCGACGCTGCCGCACCCCGCGGGCCCTTCCGCGGCATGCTTGCCGGCCTCGACCGGTTCACGCTCCTGATCAACTCCCGCGACGAGGCGCTGAAGTTCTTCCCGCTCCTCGAGCCCGCGGTGAGGACCGAGGCCATGGGCTACGTGGGGATGCCTCGCCGCTGGCTGCCCGACGGCCTCGAGTATGTCGCCACCGACGCGGCCGGCGTGGTCGGCAAGATGCACACCATGCGACGGTATCTCGACTCGGGCTCGCTCTCCGACCGGATCGCCAGCGGCTTGCTCGACGGCCTGACCGACGAATAGCCGCCTCGCTCAGGCGGCCCGGCGGGCGGGAGCGGCGGCCTCGCGGGCCATCCGCGCCTCGACCATCATCCGCACCACGTCTGGCATCGTGTGGGTCGCGGTCCAGCCGAGCCGCTCGGTCGCCCGGCGGGTATCGGCCCGGCCGCAGGCGATTTCGCTCGGCCGCACGAGCCGCGGATCGCGACTGACATGCCGCCGCCAATCGAGGCCGACCGCGGCGAAGGCTGCCGCCACGAAGTCTTCCAGGCTCGACGTCACGCCGGTGGCGATCACGAAGTCGTCGAGGTCGTCCAGCTGGAGCATCCGGTGCATCGCCACGACGTATTCCGGCGCCCAGCCCCAGTCCCGCTGCACCGAGAGATCGCCGAGGGTGAGCGACTCCTGCTCCCCGCGGGCGATCCGGCAGGCGGCGGCCACGATCTTTTGGGTCACGAACCGCTCCGGCCGCAGCGGGCTCTCGTGGTTGAAGAGGATGCCGGTGGCGGCTGAGATGCCGTAGGCCTCGCGGTACTGGGCGATCTGCCAGAAGGATGTGGCCTTGGCGATCCCGTAGGGGCTCCGCGGCTTGAGCACCGTCGTCTCGCTCGCCGCCTCGTCGCCGGCATTGCCGAACATCTCCGAGCTGCCGGCGTTGTAGAGCCGCACGGGCCGGCCCAGCATGCGGATCGCCTCGAGCAGATTGATCGTGCCCACCACGATGCTCTCGAAGGTTTCGACCGGCTGGTCGAAGGAGAGCCCCACGCTCGTCTGGCCGGCGAGGTTGTAGATCTCGTCGGGCTGGGCCTTCTTGAGGGCCTGGAAGGTCGAGCGAAAGTCGACGAGCGACATCGAGACCAGGTTCACCTGCTCGCGGACGCCGAGGGCCGCGAGCCCCTCGAACCGGCCGTGGGCATCGCGGCTGGTGCCGATGACCGAATAGCCGAGGCCCAGCAGGTGGGCGGCAAGATACGCGCCGTCCTGCCCTCCGATCCCGCAGATCACGGCGGTTCGGCCGGCATAGTCACGGCGGTGGTCAGGTGGGGGGGCG
>JBJOHE010000156.1:0-37318 GCA_046047895.1 Planctomycetota bacterium
TCTGCATCCCGGGTGGCCCCGAGGCCACGGTGGTGGCGCTCGACAAGCAGACGGGTGACACGATCTGGACCTGCCCGATGGAGGGTGACCGCGGGGCCGGCCATGCCTCGATCGTGATCGCGGAGGTGGGCGGCCGGCGGGTCTACGTCTCGACCACCGCCAGCGGCGCCTTCGGCGTCGACGCCGCCACCGGCAAGCTCCTCTGGAGCTACCCAATCGACCGGACGGTGGCGGTGATCCCCACCCCGATTCTAAAAGACGACCTCGTCTTCTTCGCCGCCGGCTACAAGCGGGGCGGCGCCCTGCTGCGGCAGGTGCCCGGCCCCGACGGCTCGGTCTCGGTCGAGGAGATCTATCCCCTCAACACCGACCTCTCCAACAAGCATGGCGGGATCGTGCTCGTGGGCGACCACCTTTACGGCGACTCCGACGACAAGGGCATCCCCTGGTGTGCCGAGCTGATGACCGGCACTCTGGCCTGGAAGAGCCGGGGCAGCGGCCGCAATTCGGCCTGCGTGGCCGCCGCCGACGGTCATGTCTACGTGAAGTTTTCCGACGGAACGCTCGCGCTCGTGAAGGCAGACCCGGCCGGCTATGAGGAGGTGAGCGCGTTCAAGGTGCCCGGCAGCGGCGACCGCCCCAGCTGGGCCCACGCTGTGATCCTCGACGGCCGTCTCTACCTCCGCGAAGGCGACGCCATCCTCTGCTACGACATCCGCGAGTGAGGGCTTACGCCTCGTCGTCGCACTCGGCCACGCCACGGTAGGCGAGCCCGCCCACGATGCCGCCCACGAGCGGCGCGACCCAGAAGAGCCAGAGCTGCTTGAGGGCCCAGCCGCCCGCCACCACGGCGGCCGCCGTCGAACGGGCGGGGTTCACGGAGGTGTTGGTCACCGGAATGCTGACGAGGTGGATGAGGGTGAGGCAGAGGCCGATCGCGATCGGGGCGATCACGCCCGGCGCCCGCTTGTCGGTCGCGCCGTGGATCACGAACAGAAACACGGCGGTGAGCACCGCCTCGATGATGAAGCAGCTCTGCCAGGGATAGCCGCCGGCGCCGAGCGCCGCGACCGGCGAGTGGTCGCCGTAGCCGTTGCTCGCGAACCCGCCGACCTCGAAGCCGGGCAGCCCTGAGGCGACGAGATACAGCACTCCCGCCCCGGCCAGGCCGCCCAGCACCTGGGCCGCCCAATAGCCGGGCAGATCCTTGGCCGGAAACCGGCCGCTCGCCACGAGCCCGGCGGTGACGGCCGGATTGAGATGACAGCCCGAAACATGGCCGATCGCGGCGGCCATCGTGAGCACGGTCAGGCCGAAGGCGAGCGACACCCCCACAAAGCCGATGCCGAGGTCGGGATAGGCGGCCGCGAGCACGGCGCTGCCACAGCCCCCGAGCACGAGCCAGAACGTGCCAATCGCTTCCGCCAAGAGCTTGCCGATCATCTGAAGTCTCCGTGTCTCAAGGGGTGAATGAGGAGTCCGCCCGGCCGAGAGCACCCTCGGCAGCCATTGACCCGCGGCGGCTGATGCCGCCGGCAGGTCGTCACCCGCGGCGATCACGGTAGGCACTGGGTGGGCAAACGGTCAATCCGGCCAGGCAATCCCCTCCGAAGGCGGCCGCGGCAAACGCCGGCTCGCCCGCTTCCGCCTGGCCAGGAATCTCGCCTCAGAGAACCGGCTCAGCCCCCGAAAACCGCCCACAGCCGCGGCCCCAGGATCACGAGCCCGACGATGATCGCCGTCAGCACCGCGACGAGCACGCCGCCGCTGGCATGATCGAGCGCGTCGCGAATCCGGTCGTCGGGATAGCGGTCGAAGGCGCGGGCGAGCGACTCGATCGAGGTGTTGAAAACCTCCGCCATCACGACCAGGCCGATCGCAACTGCCACCAGGCACCATTCGACGAGGCTGATGCCCAGCCAGGCGGCCAGCGCAACGGCCGCCGCCGCCACCGGGATGTGAGCCGCGAAGCTCGACTCGTTGGCCACGGCGCGAAACAGCCCCCGAAATGAATCGGCAAATTTGCCAAGCCAGGTGCGGGGAGGTGGTTTCACGCTGCCGCCTGAGCCTCCAGGCTCAGCCCACCTTCACGTAGGGATCGCCCTTCTTCCAATTGCAGGGGCAGAGTTCGTCGCTCTGCAGCGCGTCGAGCACCCGCAGCACCTCGGCCACGTTCCGGCCAACGCGGCCCTGGTTGACGTCCACCCACTGGATCACCCCGTGGGGATCGACGATGAAGGTCGCCCGCAGGCAGTAGCCCTCGGACTTCTCCAGGATTCCGAGCTCGGGAGCGAGCTTTTGGGCCGCGATCAGCGGGTAGTCGAGCTTCTCCAGATCGGGATGGGCCCGTCGCCAGGCGAGGTGAGAATACTCGTTGTCGGTGCTGCCTCCGACCACGCTGGTGTCGCGATCGGCGAAGGCCTTGAGCTGCTTGTTGAATTCGGCCAGCTCCGTCGGACAGACGAAGGTGAAATCCTTGGGATAGAAGAAGTAGACGACCCACTTGCCCGCAAAGTCGGAGTTGGTGAGGAGCTTCACGTCGTCCTTGCCGGTTCCGACACAGGCCTGACAGGAAAACGCTGGGAACGAGTCGCCGACGGTGAGCATGCGGAATCTCCAAAAACTGGGGGCCGAATTGCCTCGAAGTCTACGGGCCGCCCCAGGGGCGTTCAACATCGAAAGCCCGAGCGGTGCGAACCGTAGCGACCGGGGTGGCGCATAATTGGGTTCGATGCCGCATGCTCGCGATCCGCAGGTCTGCCACGACGCCTACACCGGGCGGGCGGTGTTCATCGCGCCCCGCCGAGACGAACGGCCCGGCGACGCCGAACTGGCCGCCCGTGGGGGGGATCTGCCAGCGGCCTGGTGTCCCTTCTGCGCCGGCAATGAAAACCGCACACCGCCGGCGGTGCTCCAGGCCCCCGCCACACCTGTCGCCTGGCAGGCGCGGATCATTCCCAACCGCTATCCGGTCGTCGAGCCGTCGACCGCCGCCCGCTCTGACGAGCTTTGCCCCGCCCGCGGCGTGCATGACGTCGTGATCGAATCGCCCCACCACCACACATCGATCACCGAGGTCGATCCCGTCGGCTGGGCGGCCGCCTGGACGCTGATCCAGCGGCGGCTCGCCGACCTGGCGACCAGGCCAGATCTCGCCTGGGGTACGGTCTTCAAGAATTCGGGGCCTCGGGCAGGGGCATCGCTCGAGCATGTGCATAGCCAGCTTGTGGCGCTCGACTTCGTGCCGCCGTTGATTCGTGCCGAGTTCGAAGCCGCGGCCAACCACAGTGATCCCTTCGCCGACCTGATCGCCGCGGCCGCTGCCGCTGGGCGGATCGTTCAGGAAGCCGACGGGCTAGTCGCGATGGTGCCGGCCGGGCCGCGGCAGCCGTTCGAAACCTGGATCCTCCCGGTCGCGGGCGAACCCTGGTTCCATGCCGCGCCGCCGGAGCGGGCCGCGGCCGTGGCCACCTTCACCCAACACTTCGGACGTCGCCTGGCCGCGGTGCTGCCGGGTGTCGACTTCAACTGGTGGCTCCACGAAGCAGCCTGGTCGGGCCCGCTGGCCGATCATCCTGCCGCCGCCCGCTGGCACTGGCATCTCGAGATTCTGCCCCGGGCCACTGAACTGGCCGGCTTCGAACTCGGCACCGGCTGCCACATCACGGCGTTGCCTCCGGCGGAGGCTGCCGCGCGACTCCGAGGCGAGTGACTCAGCTTCGCCCGACGCCTGCGGCGAGGCCCCACCAGTCGACGGGCGGATCGAAACCCGTGGCGTCGTGCCAGAGGATCGTCACGGCCACAGCCGGGAGAAGTGCCGCGAGGTCGTTGGCCGTCTGGCGGGCAATCCTCCGGTCCTGCTCGGCTGCCGGCACCGCCGGATCCCGCACCTCGGAAAACACGCAGGCTCTGACCTCGAGTCCCTCGGCCTGCGCCGCCCGCGCGGCGCAGAGCGTGCGGCCGATGCCGCCGAGCCGCGCCGCATCCACGATCACCAGCGGCAACCTGAGGTCTCGGGCCAGGTCGGCGCCGAGCGTCGTATGGCTCAAGGGTGAGAACAGGCCTCCTGCTCCTTCCACGATGACGATCTCGGAATCCTGCCAGGCCCGCAGACCCGTTCTCAGAAGCGTGTCGTCCACCCGCAGGCCCTCGGCCTCGCTACTGCGGGGGGGAGACAGGGGGGCCTTGAACACCTGGGGGCAGACCTCCCGAGGCGACCGCGGGCGACCGGCTGCCTCCCAGAGCAGAAGCGGATCGCCGTCTGGCGCGTCGGCTGATCCGATCCCGGAGGCAACCGGCTTGTAGGCCCCAACCCGCCTGCCAGCCTTGACGAGCTCACGCAGAATGGCCGCCGCAGCCGCGGTCTTGCCCACTCCGGTGTCGGTGCCAACCACGAACAACCCAGCATCCATGCCACAAGATACCGCTTCTCGGAGCCCACGATGGGGAGAAAAGCCGAAAAACGGGCCACAAAAAAACCGAAAATGCCGCTGGTGCTTGCTTTGCGAAGCCGATACTCACTACACTACTACTTGGATTGAGATTGATTCTCATAACCTTTTTGCGGCGATCCCATAGCCGCCCGCCCCGCCATGGCACTCGCCCAGATCACGCTCGAAGAAGCCGTCATCGGCGAAACCGTCCGAGTGAATGACGTCGCCGGTACGGACCGGATAGCGATCCGGCTGCTGGAAATGGGGCTCACCCCCGGCGCTACGGTGCGGGTGGTCGGCCGGGCGCCGTTCGGCGATCCCTTGGAACTCGAGGTTCGCGGCTATCGGCTCTCCATCCGGCGGGCGGAAGCGGCCCGGATCTCGCTCGAGTCTCTCTGAGCGGCCCGGAATAGCGATACACATGGCAGCGATCGGCTCCGAGACGCAGCCGCTGGCCGTCGCCCTGCTCGGCAACCCGAACACCGGAAAGAGCACGCTGTTCACGGCCCTGGCGGGCATACCCACCCGCATCGGCAACTATCCCGGCGTGACCGTCGAGGAAAAGCTGGGCCGGTTCACCCACCAGGGACGGCCGATCGACCTGATTGACCTGCCCGGTACCTACAGCCTCGTGCCTCAGGGGCCCGACGAACAGGTCGCGGTGGATGTGCTCCACGGCCGGCAGCCGGGAGTGCCCCGGCCCGACGTGGTGGTGGCCGTGGTCGACGCCACGAATCTGGAACGCAATCTCTTTCTGGCGACCCAGGCCATCGAACTCGGCCTGCCGCTGGTGGTGGCCTTGACGCTCACCGACGTCGCCAGCCGCCGCGGCATTGCGATCGACACCGCAGCGCTCGCCCGGCAGCTCGGCTGCCCGGTGGTCGCGATCGCCGCTCCCGCCAGGCGCGGGCTCGGCGAGCTTCGCGACGCGATCCTGCATGCGACCGTGCCCCGCCCCCTGCCGCTCGACGCCGCTGGCGATGACATCCATCGGCCGCCCGCGGCCCGCGATGCCATTCGCCGCTACGCCCTCGTCGAACGGATGCTCGCCGGCACCGTCATCCGCCGCCCGCAGGCCGGGCCGCTCCCTGAGGATCGGATCGACCGGCTGCTCACGCACCGGCTCTGGGGCACGCTCTTCTTTGCGGCCACGATGCTCGTGGTCTTCAGTTCGATCTTCTGGCTGGCCGCTCCGCTGATGGACCTGATCTCTGCGGGAGTCGACCTGGCCGCTGAACGGCTGGCCGCCCTCCTGCCGGCTGGGGCGATCCGCGACCTCATCGTCGACGGGGTAGTGGCCGGGATCGGCGGCGTGGTGGTGTTCGTGCCCCAGATCGCCCTGCTCTTCGTGCTGATCGCGGCCCTCGAGGGCTGTGGGTATCTCGCCCGGGCAGCCTACCTCATGGACCGGCTGCTCGTGGCCGTCGGCCTCTCGGGGAAATCCTTCATTCCGCTCCTCTCGAGCTTCGCCTGCGCGATCCCCGGCATCATGGCCGCCCGCACCATCGAAAACCGCCGCGACCGGCTGCTCACGATCCTGGTGGCGCCGCTGATGAGCTGCTCGGCACGGCTGCCGGTGTATCTCCTGCTGACCGGGGCCTTCGTGCCGAACGTCGCCGTTGGCGTCTCCTGGCTTCGGCTCCCGGCCGTCGTGCTTGCCGCGATGTACGCCCTGGGCGTGGTGGTGGCGGCGGCGGTGGCCTGGATCCTCTCGCGAACCGTGTTTCACGGCCCCCCGCAGCCGTTCGTGATGGAACTCCCCGGCTGGCGGTGGCCGCAGCCGGCCGTGGTGCTCGAGCGGGCCCGGGAGGCGGTCTGGTCGTTTCTCACGAACGCCGGCACGCTGATCCTGGCGATGAGCGTGGTCGTCTGGGCCCTCTCCAACTACCCACGGAGCGAGGCCGCGATCGCCGCAGATCTGGCCGCCCGCCGCGCGGCCGTCATCGCCCAGATCGCCGATCCGGCGACGCCGGCGAGCGACCTGGCGGAGCTGGCCGCTGAACAGGCCGCCTGGGACACACCCGACGGGCTCGATGCGGCCCGCCGGGGCGCGATCCAGAGGCAGAGCATTCTCGGCCGGACCGGCCGGCTGATCGAACCGTTCGTGCGGCCCCTGGGCTGGGATTGGCGAATCGGATGCGCGGCGATCGCGAGCTTCCCCGCCCGCGAGGTCGTGCTCGGCACGCTGGCGGTGCTCTACGATCTTCCTTCGGGCGAGGCGGAGGGCACCGGGCTCGAGCGGCGGCTGGCGGCAGCCCGATGGGACTCCACCGGTCGGCCCGTATTCACGCTTCCCGTCGCCCTCTCGATCATGGTGTTCTTCGCCCTCTGTGCCCAGTGCGCAAGCACGCTCGTGGTGATCGGCCGCGAGACCGGCAGCTGGGTCTGGCCGGTGGTCACCTTCGTCTACATGACCGGGCTGGCCTGGCTCGGGGCGTGGGCCATCTATCAGGCAGGCACCTGGGCGGGCTGGTGAGCGGAGGGCTCGGCCGAATGCAGGACGCCATCGCCATCGCCGTTGCTGCGGCTACAGGGATGTGGCTCGTCTGGTCCCTCACCCGCCGCTGCCTCGCTCCGCCCTGCCGACCGCCCGCTGCCCCGGCTGGCAGCGACGGCTTCGTGCCGCTCGACCAGCTCAAGGGGCGGCGGCCGGGTGGCTCTGCGCATGAATCGGGGCGGCCCGAAGGCCGCCCCGATCGCTGAGTCGTCGATCTGCGCTGCGGTGATCGATCAATACATGTCGTAGTCGCCGCCGTGGCCGCCGGCTCCAGCCTTGGCCTTGGTCTCCTTCGGCTTGTCGGCGATCAGGGCATCGCTCGTCAGCAGGAGGGTGGAGACGCTCGTGGCGTTCTGCAGCGCCGTCCGCGTCACCTTGGCCGGGTCGATCACGCCCGCCTTCACGAGGTCTTCATACTCACCAGTGGCGGCGTTGTAGCCGAAGTTGCCGCTACCGGCGAGCACCTTCTCGCAGACGATCGAACCGTCCTGGCCCGCGTTCGACGAGATCATCGAGAGCGGCGCCCGGGAGGCCCGGACCACGATCTGATAGCCCACGTTCTCGTCATCGGAGAGCCCCTTGGGCTTGAGCTGGGAGCAGGCCCGCAGCAGGGCCACGCCGCCGCCGGGAAGGATGCCTTCCTCGACCGCCGCCCTCGTCGCGTGCAGTGCGTCTTCGACGCGAGCCTTCTTCTCCTTCATCTCGCTCTCGGTGGCGGCCCCGACGTTGATCTTGGCCACACCGCCCGAAAGCTTCGCCAGCCGCTCTTCGAGCTTCTCACGGTCGTAGTCGCTCGACGAGCCCTCGATCTCGCGGCGGATCTGCTCGATCCGGGCCTTGATGTCGGCGGCCTTGCCGGCCCCCTCGATGATCGTGGTGTTGTCCTTGTCGATGATCACCTTCTTGGCCCGGCCAAGCTCGGCGAGTCCCAGATTCTCGAGCTTCATGCCGAGGTTCTCGAACACCGCCGTGGCGCCGGTGAGGATCGCGATGTCTTCCAGCATCGCCTTCCGCCGGTCGCCGTAGCCGGGAGCCTTGACCGCACACACCTGGAAGGTGCCGCGGAGCCGGTTGATCACGAGCGTGGCCAGCGCCTCGCCATCGACCTCTTCCGAGACGATCAAGAGCGGCTTGCCCGAGTTCACCACCGCCTCGAGCAGGGGCACGATGTCCTTGATGGTCGAGATCTTCTTCTCGAACACGAGGATGTAGCAATCCTCGAGGACGCACTGCATCTGCTGGGGATTGGTGACGAAGTAGGGGGAGAGATAGCCACGATCGAACTGCATCCCTTCGACGAACTCGATCTCGGTCTTGAGGCTCTTGCCCTCGTCGACCGTAATCACGCCGTCCTTGCCCACCTTGTCCATCGCCTCGGCCAGCAGTTCACCAATCTCGGCGTCGTTGTTGGCCGCGATCGAGGCCACCTGGGCCATCTCCTTCTTGCCCTTGACCGGGATCGACATCGTCTTGAGCTGGGCGGTGATGTCGGCCACGGCCTTCTCGATGCCGGCCTTCATCTGGATCGGATTGACGCCCGCCACGACGGCCCGCAGTCCCTCGTTGAAGACGGCCTCCGCCAGCACGGTGGCCGTGGTCGTGCCGTCGCCGGCCACGTCGCTCGTCTTGCTCGCCACCTCGCGAACCATCCGGGCGCCCATGTTCTCGTAGACGTCCTCGAGGTCGATCTCCTTGGCGACGGTGACGCCGTCCTTGGTGACCGTCGGGGAGCCGAAGCTCTTCTGCAGGATCACGTTGCGGCCCTTGGGCCCGAGGGTGACCTTCACGGCGCGGGCGAGTTTGGAAACGCCACGCCGCATCGCCTCACGGGCTTCCTGGTCGAATGCCATCATCTTGGCCATGGATCAGATTCTCCTGGAGTGTGTGTCTGGAACGAGTTGAACCAATTGAGAGAGAAAAACGGGGAATCAGCCGAGGATGGCGAGGATGTCGTCCTCTCGCATCAACAGCAGCTCCTCGTCGCCAACCTTGAAGGGCTCGCCGGCATAGCTCGTGAACACGACCCGGTCACCGGGCTTGACCTGAAGCGGGTGCCGCACACCCTTGTCGTCGCACTTCCCCTCGCCCACGCTGACGATCGTGCCCCGGGCGGGCTTGTCCTTGGCGGAGTCGGGCAGGAGGATCCCGCCGGAGGTCTTTTGTTCGCTCTGCTCCCGCTCAACGACGACGCGGTCGCCGAGAGGGATCAGGGTGGACTTCTTGCGGGCGGGCTTCGTGGCTGTCGCTGACATGGAGATTGCAACCTCTCGCTGAAAAAGGAGAAAAATGCCGGTGGCGGGAACTCGGCCGACGCATCCCAGGCCGGGCCTGGGAGCCTGCCAGCCACGCCCTGGTGGAGGACCGACCGTCCTCTCCTAAGCAACTGGCGCGCCGGAACCGGCCCTGGTCCCGCAATCGAGCAAAAACGGCCAAAATACCGCTTGAATCCTCGCCCCGTCGGCTTGAGCCGCAAACCGATCCTGATCCCGTTGCTGCCAATCTGGCAGAACTACCCGCACGGGATCGGAGGCGTTTGCCGGAGTCATGCCTGAGGGGCCCGGCCTGGGCACCGGGCTCCCGCGGGCCCCATCTGGCCAAGCCCGCGGCCGCTTGGGCCGGGAAAACCAGCCGCCTCATGGTCAGAGGCGACCCGAAGCGGTATGGTGCAGGGCCTGTCCCGCGGTGGGACGGCCGGAGACGACGCACGATGGCCACGCATCGACGCATCGAGGTTTCCAAGACCGGCGACGTGTCGGTCGTGAAGTTCCTCGATCGCAAAATCCTAGACGAAGCGGCGATCCAGGAACTCGGAGCGGAGTTGTTCGGCCTCGTCGAGGTCGACAACCGCAAGGCGATCCTGCTCGACTTCGACGGAGTCGAGTTTCTGTCGAGCGCGGCCCTCGGGAAGCTGATCACCTTCGACCGGAAGCTGAAGACCGCCAAGGGCCGGCTCAAAATGTGCGGCGTCGCCCCGGGCATCCTTGAGGTATTCCAGGTCACGAAGCTCAACAAGGTCTTCGACATCCGAACCGACGCGGCCGAGGCGCTCGCTGCGTTCTAGCGCGGCGAGAAGCCCGGGAGAAACCGGAGCGAAGGCATGGCGGACAACCCGAGCGACCCCTGGCTGCGGACGCTCGTGCTGCCAAGCGAACGGGGCACGAGCCGGCTCGTCACCGAAGAACTGCTCGAGCAACTCGGCCTGTTTGGCTGGTCGCAAGAAGACATCTTCGGCATCCACCTCGCCGCCGAAGAGGCGCTCGTCAATGCCGCCGTCCATGGCAACAAGCTCGACCCCTCCAAGCGGGTCCACGTGGAATGCCAGGTTTCGACCGACCTGGTTCGCCTGACGGTCACCGACGAGGGGCCCGGCTTCGATCCGGAGTCGGTCCCCGACTGCACGCTCGCGGAGCGGCTCGAGGTGCCCAGTGGCCGGGGCGTGATGCTGATGCGGTCTTTCATGACCCGGGTCGAGTACAACGCCCAGGGCAACAGCGTGGTGCTCGAGAAGCGACGGGGCGAACCGGCAGCCGCCGCGGAATGACGCCCACCCGGCGGGCGAGCGGAGCCCGCTGCCTGGCTTTCCCACCCCGGGGCGGCCGGAAAAAGGCCCCGGGGGCGGGTCGATTTCACCGCAGCCAGTCGCTATCCTGAAGGGCTCAATTCCCCGATAGCTCAATGGTAGAGCGGCCGGCTGTTAACCGGTAGGTTGTAGGTTCGAGCCCTACTCGGGGAGCTACGCCATCTCGGCAACGAGTGGCAGTCAGAGGCAGGAGGTGGCAAAACCTTCTGCCTCTCGGCGTTTTTGCAGGTTGCGATTTTCGACCTGCCTCTTTCTGCCATCCCCTGCCGGCATCCAGAACGCCACCTTTTACGCCACCACCTCAAAGCGAACCCTTACGGCGACGACAGGGCAAAAGGACTCGAACCCCGAGCGGGCAAGTCAGACGATGGTTCGGCTCAACGTGAAGGTCGTGCCGGGGTCTTCACGGAACCAGATCGTGGGCTGGCTGGGCGATGCCCTGAAGATCAAGGTCACCGCACCGCCCGAAAAGGGCAAGGCGAACGAGGCGGTCATCGAACTCCTGGCGGAGGCTCTGGGTATCGATCCTGACGCCATCCAGATCGAGAGCGGTCACTCGTCGCCGTCAAAGATCGTCGCCATCACCGGCATGGATGATGAGGCGATCAAGACGGCGTTCGGGTAGGCAAGGAATGCCTGATGCCCACCTTTACCGGCTGTACGCGTCACACCTCGGTGGAGGAAAACCTGTCCTCAGTCGTCCAGAGTCGCCCCGATTTTTACCCGCACCTGCCAGTGGGCGATCTTGCCGTTCTCGATGTGGCCTCGGGTTTCCATCACCTCGAACCACCGCATCTTGCTTTCGTTGATTTCAGCCTTGGCGATGGCATTCTGGACTGCCGATTCGATGCTGGTGTGCGAGGATCCGACCAACTCGATCATCTTGTAGGTGTGTTCGCTCATGACTTGTTCCTCGCAACGAGTGGAAAAGCGGCAGGATTGCGAATCGATTCAACACTTAAATCGATATCCAGAAGCGGCCAGTACAGATGGTCGGCGGTGTGACGCTCAACGACAGAAAGCTTCTCGATACTGGCATCACGGAACCATGGAAAGTGCTCGAACGGTAGGAGCAATTCCGCGTCCCCTAACAACAGCCACAAGCCGTGCCTGGACACGTTCGTGACTTCAACCGGGAAAGTGCTCGTTCCGGGCACCGATGATCTCCTGTAGATGGTCTTCGAGCCTCACCCCGGCGATCAGAATTTTAGTCGAGTGTCGCAGGCTGGTCGATTCGACCTACGGGAACAAGGAAACGGACTGCCTCGTGGACGGCAGGACGGTGATCGTGGGGGTCAACGCCTCCATCCCAACGGAGCAGGGGCGTGACACTGGTGGCCTCGGCCAAAGCGGCTACCTGCCGCCGGCTCCCGGAGTCCCAGGGTCCCCGATCTGCTCGGTTGGCTCCGCCCGAGCGACTTGGCGGGTGACGGTGATCTCCGCATTGGTGAGCCCGCGGAGCCGCAGAAACGAGCCGTTCGCATCCTCCGATGGCGTCACGAGGATTCGGCCGTCGGGGCTGACGACCGTCATTCCCGGCCGCTCCGCACTCGCTGGAAACTGACAGAGTTCGACGCCGAGCGTTGCATCCCAGATTCGCGCCGTGCCATCGACGGATCCGGTGATGAGACGACGGCCGTCGGGTGTGAACAAGACCTGGCTCACCGCTCCCTCGTGGCCGATGAGCACGGCGAGTTCGTTCAGGCTGGCGAGATCCCACACCCTGGCCGTGCCATCGGTCGATCCTGTCACCAGCCGCTCTGCCCTCCGGTCGAACGCCACGGCTACGACCGGTCCCGAATGGCCAAGCACGAAGCCCAGGTGGCGGAACAGGCTATGGCCGGGCTTGTCGCCCGAGGCGGCAGAGGACGCAGACCGACCGACCCCAAACCCATAGAGATAGGTTCGGCCCGTGGCCGTGCCCTGGGCAAGGAGCCTGCCATCCTGACTGAATGACTGGCTCCAGATCTGGCTCCGCACGAGTTCATGCCGCTCCAGGCCCGTCACGGCATCGAGCAACACGGGTTTTTTGTAGGCGACCACGTCGCCCCCCAGGCCGAACAACGCAGGCAGTTTGGCCAGCGAGTGAAAGGCGGCAGCCCGTTCTTGCCAGAGCTGCCGCGGGCCCTCGAGCGACCAGACCGTCACCTCGTCGTCCCCAGAGGTCGTCACCGCCAGGGATCCATCATCGCTCAGTCGGCAGGCGACGGCTCCTTCCATCGGGCCTTGAAATCTGGCCCGCTCGGCACCCGTTGCTGCATCCCACACAACGACCTCGCCAGCCCCGTCCGGCAGGTTCAGCGACAGGGCAATCAGCCTTCCGTCTGGTGAAAACGAGACATCGGTCGGGCGACCTCCACCCACCGGGAGCCGCCGCATGCGGTCCGCCCCGGCGAGGTTCCAAATCTCGAGATCTCCCCCGGCCGCCGCAACGGCGAGTTCCTGGCCGTCGGGATGGAAGGCCACGGCCAGCGGCTCTCCGGCGAGTGGCACGGTGGCAAGCGGCCGCGATGCGACCGTCGGCCAGATCCGTACCGAGCCATCGACACCGCCGCTCGCCAGCCTGCTTCCCGAGGGCGAAAACGCCACCGCCAGCACGTCCCGGGAATGCCCGAGGCACTGCCGCACGAGTTCGCCGCTCTCCGGGTTCCAGATGCAGATTCGTCCGCTGTGGTCACCGCTGGCGAGCAGCCTGCCGTCGGCCGACCAGGCGATGGCTGTCACCACAGCAGAATGCCCGCGGAGCGTCGCTTCACGAACTCCTTCGTCTGCATTCCAGACCACGACCTCGGCCGCATGGGCGGCAGTCGCCAGCCGGTGGCCACCGTGGCTGAAGGCCATCGCCAAATCACCTCGGGCGAGCGATCCTGGGATCTCGATCGTCGCCAGCCGCCGCCCGTGATCGGTCTCGAAGACACAGAGCCGGGTGATGGCCTCCCCTACGAGTCGCAAACTCACCAGCCGGGAACCGTCGGGAGCGAAGGCGAAGTCGGTCACCGACCCGAGGGCGTCGAGGCTGCCGATATGGGTTCCATCGGCCGCATCCCAGAGATCGAGCCGGTGATCCGCGCTCAGTGCGGCAGCACGCGCGGCTCCAGGAGCAAACGCCACCCTCGTGAGCCTGCCCCGAGGAGCATCGAGGGGGATCGTAGCCGGCTTCGGAACGCTTCGCCGCAGCACCAGCCGGCCATCCTTGTCGAGTTCAAGCTGCCGGCCGTCGACTGTTCGATCGAACACCCGATCAGGCAGCCCCACAACCTCCGCCCCGCCACTCGTCGTCCCCTCGAATCGCCGGAACACATCTCCGGAAGCAATGGTGTAGTTCACCGCCCTACGATCCTGGACGAGCCGGAAGAATCCGGCCCGGCGACGGAGCAATTCGGTGCCTTCCTTGGTGGGGCGATCCGTGTCGAGGATGGCGGTCGTCGCCACCAGCTGCGTGCCATCAGGGTCAAAAGCGACCTCGACCACCGGGTCGCCCGTCGGCTCGAGCACCACGACCGCCTCATCGAGTTCAGCACCGAGGCAGCGGAGTTCCAGCGGCACCGGATCGCCCGCGATCGCCAGCGTCTCGCCGAGGATCGCCCGCGCAGCCCGAGGATTATCGGAGTCGATAAATGACTGGAGCGATCGCACGTTCGCCCGGTAGAGCTGCCGCTCGGCCAGGTCGGCCGCGGCCCTGGACAACACCCGCTGCCCTTCAGCCCACACGGCGAGCACCGACATCCCCACCGCCGCCACCACGAGCGTCGTGAGCACCGCCGTGAGCCCCAGGGCGGCCGCCTTGTGGCGGATGGCCAGCCGCACCAGCGACTCGAGGAAGCCCGGCGGGCGGGCGACGATCGGCTCGCCCCGGAGATGCCGGTCGAGGTCGGCGGCGACCGCCGCCGCCGAGGGATAGCGCCGACCCCGGTCCTTGTCGAGGCAGGTGGCCACGATCGCGGTCAGGTCACCCCGCAGTTCGCGATCGACCGTGGCCAGCGACCGGGGCTCGACCTCGCGAACGACCCGAGCCACTTCGTAGATCGGGCGGTCCCGGACATCGTACGGCAGGCTCCCCGTGAGGAGCTCATAGAGCACCAGGCCCAGCGCGTAGACATCGGCCCGCGGATCGATGTCATCGGCGGTGCCGAAGAGCTGCTCCGGGGCCATGTACTGGGCCGTACCCAAAAGCTCACCGGTGCCGGTGTGCATGGTCGTGAGCTGACCCTCGGCTGCCGTGCAACGGGCCACGCCGAAGTCGATGATCTTCGGCTGGCCGGCGGCATCGACGAGGATGTTGCCCGGTTTCAGATCGCGGTGGACCACACCCCGCTCGTGGCCATGGGCAACCCCGCGACAGACCTGGCGAAAAACTTCCACCCGCTCCCGTGACGACAGGCCACGGGCGGCGGCGAAGGCCGTGAGCGACCGCGGACGATCGACATACTCCATCACGAAGTAGGGCATATCGTGGCCACCGATCCGGGCCACACCCGCCGAATAGATTCGGGCGATTCCGGGATGGGACAGCCGGCCGAGGATCTGGGCCTCGTGGGCCAGTCGCCGCGCTGTGGCGGCCGAGACGATCCCCGCCCGAATCACCTTCACGGCCACGGTCCGCTGGGTGGAATCCTGGATGGCCTCGTAGACCCGCCCCATCCCCCCCGCCCCGAGAAACCGCACGATCCGCACATCGCCCACGAGCGTGCCCGAGGGGAGATCGTCGCTGGCCGCGTCCCGCGAGGCCACCTGGCCCATGAAGTCGGTCAGACCGGCAAACGAGAGCGACCCGAGCGAGGGCTCGTCGCTGTCTGGCTCGTCATCGGACGACGATGAGGGTTCCGATCGTCCCGTCGCCATGCTGCCCTCGATCAGCGCCTGCGTGCCGTCGGCCTGCCCCGAATGCGGCCGTTTCGGTCGCTGCCAACTCAGACATCATACCCTGGCGCGGTGACAGGGGGCCGCCTCAGGAGCGATCTCGGTCAGGGAGCCTGCCCCCCCGATCGCGGTCACCGCCGCTGCCAGGGGGTCTGCGACCAGGGCTTGGTCGACCACGGAGTGCTGCCGCCAGCCGGTGGCTGTGGCACGCCGAACGGATAGGGCCCCGGCCCCTGCGGATAGGGAAACCCGCCGCCGTACACCATCACTCCGGCGGCTCCGTTGCTCCTGGCGGGCACTCCGACGGCAAGATTCGAATAGAAGGTGGCTGGACCCGCCTGCCCAGCCACGAGCCCGTTGTTGTAGAGCGTGAGATTGCCGTACTGGCGGCCGACAAGACCGTTATTGAAGAACGACGTGCGGCCCACCTGATTGGAGACAAGGCCATTGGCATAGAAGGTGGACCGGCCCACTGACACGCTGCTCCCTCCCCAATTCCCGAGTCCGAAGCCGGATTCCCCGCGGGCCATCGGACTGGTCCACGATCCGGCGATCGCGAGGACGAGGATGATGAAGATCGGCCGGGAAAAGGGAGCAGGCATCGAATCCTCCACATGGCGGTGGCAGAGCGAATCGCAGGCTGCGTCGGAACACCGCTCTCCACTCTACCTCCCGCAGGCGGAGTGGGCTCCGTTTCGGTGCACGTGGATCACGACTCGATCCAGCCGCCGCCCAGAAGTCGGTCACCCCGATAGACCACAGCCGGCTGACCCGGCGAGATCGGGCCGGGCGACGCCTCTGCGCCCCCGGTGAACCTGGCCCGAAACCGCCGGCCGGCAAGCGGAGTCACGATCGCCGCCGCCGCGGCCCGCTGGGCCCGACACTGCACCTCGCAGGCAAAGGGTTCCGAAGGCACCGGCACCAGCCAGGTGGCCTCGGCCGCCTCGAGTGCCTCCTCGGGCACCGCGCCGCGGGGCCCGACGACCACCCGCCGCGAATCCGCCTCGATCCGCACCACATGCAGCCGCTCGCCCGTGGCGATGCCCAGCCCCTGCCGCTGGCCCACCGTGAAGTGTTCGATGCCGGGATGGGTCCCGAGCACGGTGCCTGACAGGTCGACGATCTCGCCAGTCCGCGAGCCGCCCAGCCGGGCGGCGACCAGCCGGGCATGCTCGCCCGGCGGCACGAAGCAGATCTCCTGGCTGTCGGGCTTGTCGGCCACCGCGAGGCCGAGGCCGCGGGCGCGAGCCCGCACCTCCGCCTTCGGCAGGCCTCCCACGGGCAAGAGCATCCGGCTCAGCCTGTCAGGCCGGATGTCGAAGAGCACATACGACTGATCGCGGGCGGCGTCCAGACCTCGCCTGAGCACCGGCCCATCGGCGGCCGCGGCCTCCAGCCGGGCATAGTGGCCCGTCGCCACGTGGCTCGCCCCGATCGCGTCGGCATGGTCGAACAGCCGGCCGAACTTCAGCCAGCTGTTGCACCGCACGCACGGGTTTGGCGTCCGCCCTCGGCCATACTCAGCGGCGAAGTCGTCGATGATCCGCTCGAAGTCGGCCGTGAGATCGAGCGGGTAGAGCGGGATCCCGAGCCGGTCGGCCACCCGGCGGGCATCGAGGGCGTCGGCGGCCGAGCAGCAGCCCTGATGGCCGGCCCGCGGTTTCACGATCGCAAGCGGCCCCGCTGCCGCGAGCGAAGGCTGGGCATGCCGCATGAACACGCCCACGCACTCGTGGCCGGCCTCCACGAGAAGCGCCGCGGCGACGCTCGAATCGACGCCCCCCGACATGGCGACAACGACACGGCTGCGCGAGGACATGCTCACGAGTATACGAGCACGCTCTCCACGCGGTGGGGCCCGAGCCGCTCGCGGCCCCCAAGCGGCTCGATCTCCACGAGGAAGGCAGCCCCGGCGACCTGCCCCCCAGCCGCCTCCACCAGCCGCATGCAGGCCGCCGCCGTGCCCCCCGTGGCGAGGACGTCATCCACTACCAACACCCGCGAGCCGCCGGCCAACACGCCGGCGTGCATCTCCAGCCGGTCGCGGCCGTATTCCAGGTCGTAGTCGTGGGCGATCGTCTCCGCCGGCAGCTTGCCCGGCTTCCGCACCGGAATCACCCCGACGCCCAGCTCCAACGCCAAGGGGGCGGCGAACAGGAAGCCGCGGGCCTCGACGGCGGCGATCCCCTCGATTCCCTCGCCCCGCCAGGGCTCGGCCAGGAGCCGAATCGCCTCGGCCAGGCCGGCCGGGTCGGCGAGCAGCGGCGTGATGTCACGAAACAGGATGCCCGGCTTGGGGAAGTCGGGAATCGGGCGGATCAGCCGGGAAAGATCCATCGGGGCGAGGTCCTCGGGTCGGTGACGGGGCGTGGCGTGGAGTGGGGTGAATCGGATCAGGCGCCCCGCCGCAGCCTGATGCTGGCCCGGGGCGAGGCATCGAGTTCGAGCGCGAGGCTGGCGAGCGTCTCGCTCTCGATCTGCCGCACCCGCTCCCGGGTGAGGCCGAGCACTGCGCCGATCTCCTTGAGCGTCATCGGCTCGCCGCCGCCGAGCCCGAACCGGAGCTTGATGATCCTGCCGGCCCGGTCGTCGAGTTCGTCGATCCGGCGGAGCACATGCCGAAGCGTGTCTTCGTCGAGCATCACCTCGGCGGGGCAGCGGGTGTTTTCATCCATCACCAATTCGCCCAGCGACCAGCCTCCCTCGGCCGATTCGGAATGCGGGCCGGCTTGATGCACATGAATCGCCTTCTTGATGATCGAGAGTTTCTTCCGGGCCAGCCCCAGCATCCGCGCCACCTCCTCCGGCGTGGGCGTGCGGCCGAGTGCGTCGGAGAGCCGCAGCGTGGCCCGCCGCCATTTCGAGAGGAGCTCCACCATGTAGGCGGGAATCCGGATCGTCTTGCCTGAGTTGATCAGCGCCCGCTTGATCGACTGCTTGATCCAGTAGCTCGCGTAGGTGCTGAACCGGGTGCCCATCGTGGGATCGAAGCCCTCCACCGCCCGGAGCAGGCCGAGGTTGCCCTCTTCGATCAGGTCGGGCAGCGGCAGGCCGCGGTTGGCATAGCCGCGGGCGATGTTGACCACGAGTCTGAGGTTCGCCCGAACCATGTGGTCGCGGGCGAGGGCGTCGCCCTGCCGGATCGACCGGGCCAACTGCTTCTCCTGATCAGCTGAGAGCAGGGCCGTCTCGTTGATGTCGCGGAGGTAGGTCTCGAGCGGATTCTGAACGGCCGATGGCCTCTTGCGACGGGACGGCGTGGGCATGGAGCGGTCTCGGGGCTGAAGGTGACTGGGGACAAGCCGACACGCCCCCGCTGCGGCGACGAATGGCCGGTAGCTGAGGCGTGGAGCCGAAGTCATCCGGCCCGAGGTGAGATATCGGCGGTAGCCCGCGGCGGCTGCACAAACCCCGCGGGAAAGTCGAGCCGTGCCGACTCTAACGAACGTGCCGTGCAGCCCCGCGCGGCCGGCGGCTCGGGGACGGCAAACGCCTCGCGGCTCACCGAGGACACCCTCGGCTCCGCGAACGTTTGCCGCCCACCTCGCCTCCGTCATCCAGCCTGTGCTGGCAGTTCGAGCGAACTGGCTCCGCGTCAACGCCGCGGCAACTGCCCGCTCGGCGTGAGTTCATCGATGATCTTGGGAATGTAGCGGGCGAGCACTTCGGCAAGCTGATCGCGATCGACACCGCGACGCCGCGCCAGTTCCTCGATCTCCCGCTGCCCGAAGGCATCCTCGATCTGCCGCCGCTCCACCGGCTTGTTGGGACCGGTCCGCACCCAGGAGTCGACCTGCTCCCGCATGCCCCGCTCTTCAAACTGCTTGACCACGTCGGGCAGCTTCTGGGCCTGGCCACCACCGAAGATCTGGCCGAGGATGTCGGTCAGGTCGTCGGCTGAGGGCATGCCGGCAGGGGGCTGGGCCGGGCGGCTCTGAGGGGCGGGCCGCTGCTGCTGCGGGGCGGGCTGACTGGCACCCGCGATCACCTGCTTGAGAATCTCTCCGAGAATGTCCATGGCGAAGCTCCGAGGAGGAAAGGATCGACCGCGACCGGCGGAATTCGGTTCTCTGGTAACCGACGCTCGGCGGGTTTCGGAGGCTACCAGATGGCCGGCCAGCATGCGCCGAATCGGCTCGCCAGCCGACCGCCCGCCGCGGGGCTCACTCGAGCCGGACCTGGTCGGCTCCAGCCCGGGTGCTCAGGGCCCGCCAGACCGCCGGATCGATGCTTTCGGCGACCGTGTGCACCGATCCGTCGAGCAGGGCGGCGTTCACCACCCCGGGGTGGTAGCTCCGCGCAGTGATGGCAGCGTAGGTCTTGGCCGAACCGCTGTTGCCCTCCTGCCGGGAATTGTAGTCGATGTCGTACTCCTGCCCGTCCTTGGTGAAGGGCACCCGCGTGTTCGGCGGGAAGGTGGCCGTGAACCCGGTGTGGTGGACGCGACCGTCGGGCCACTCGGTGTGGCCGGTGCAGGAGTTCGTGTCGGGACCGAGCTTCGCGTCACCACCGCTGGCGAGGCCGGCGATGGCGGCAGGGGCCGCGGGCGGAGCGTCCGCCGGATAGCTCCCGCCCGGGTCGGCGGTGTTCCGCATGTAGGGCGTGAAGGCCTTCACCTCGGCCGCGCACAGCGTCTTACTGAGCCCGTCGGTCACCTTGCCCAGCCGGAGGTGGGAATTGGGAAAGAAGACGCCATCGCCGCCGCCACCGGTCGCGGGGTCGTAGACAAACCAGCTGCCGGCGTTGAAGCCGTAGGTGTGAGGGTAGGTGAACGGGACGCCGCTCTTTGTCCGCACCCGGTTGTTGGCCTCGCTCGGGCAGAGGAACACGGGAATCTTGGCAGCAGGCACGCCGCTGGCGGCGTTGCTGCCCTTGTCAAAGGCCTCCTCGAGGTTGATCTGCACCGCCGCCCCGGATTCCTCGATGAAGGATAGGATCCGGCCGTGCACTCCCCAGGAGCCGTTGTTGTTTGCAAACGTGGTGCCAGGGGCGTGGACCATGCTCGGCGGAAGCCGCCCCTTGGAGCTCTCGTAGCTGAGCACCGCCAGCCCCAGTTGCTTGAGATTGGAGCTGCAGCTCATCCGCCTGGCGGCCTCGCGAGCACTCTGCACGGCCGGCAGGAGCAGGCCGATCAGCGTGGCGATGATCGCGATCACCACGAGCAGCTCGACCAAGGTGAAACCATGTCGCCGCGACGGCGGGCGAACCACGACCTGACGAAACGCTGCGCTCTGCATCGGTGACGACTCCGGGGATGCAGCGGAAGATACCGCCGCAGCCGCCGATCTCGAGCGGTGAATCTTCCGCCGTCGGCCGGTGAATCTTTCCCCGTTGCGGGGCTCGAGCTCAGTCGTCGATGCCCAGGCTCCGCAGCTTCGTGCGGAGCGTGGCCCGATCGAGGCCGAGGAGCTTGGCCGCGGCGGTGCGGTTGCCGCCGGTGTGGGCCAGAGCCTCGCGGAGCAGGGTGCCCTCCACGAGTTGCACGGCCCGGTGGTGGAGGTCGGGCTCCGGCAGGGCGGAGCGTTCTCTCCGGGCGGCCGTCGACCAGGCCTTCATCGCGGCCGCCACGGCCTCGCCGGCCTCGTCGGCCGGGCGGGCGGCGACGACCCGCCGGAGCACCTTCACGACCCACTCCAGATCGAACGGCTTGAGCAGAAAATCGACGGCCCCGGCCTGGATCGCCCGCACGGCCGTGGCGAGATCGCCGAAGGCGGTCATCACCACGATCGGCACCGGCCCCGCCGCCGCCCGCAGTTCCGGGACGGCGGCGATCCCGTCGGCCGAGCCCAGCCGCACGTCGAGCAGAATGGCATCGGGCCGCTCACGCCCCGCCGCCTCCACCGCGGTGGCGACATCCGCCGCCACGGTCACCTCGTGGCCCTCCTCGACCAGAAGCTCCCGCAGGCTCCAGCCGATCGCCGGCTCGTCGTCGACGACAAGAATGCGACTCATGCATCGGGCTCCCGGGTGTTCCGCACTCCATTGTGAGCGGGCGGCAGGATGATCGCGAACCGGGTGCGTCCGCCGGCCCGGGACCAGGAGAGTTTGCCGCCATGTTCCTCCGCCACCGCCTTCGCGACGGCCAGACCGAGACCGACCCCCTCGGGCTTCGAGGAGACAAACGGGTCGGTGATCGTCGGGGCGAGCCCGGGGGGCGGGCCGGGACCGTCGTCGTCGACCGTGAACGACAGCCGCCGGTCAGCCACCTCGACCGCCAGCCGCACCTCCCCGTCGCGGCCGGCGGCGTCGATCGCGTTGAGCACGAGGTTCACGATGGCCGCCCGCACGGCCTCCCGGCGGCCGACAAGCAGCGCTTCCGGCGGGGGCGGTTCGACGGCCAGCCGCACCCCGGCATGCTCGGCCCGAGGACCGACCAAATCAGCCACCTCCTCGAAGAGCGCCGCCAGGTCGATCGTCGCCGCCGCCGTTGCCGACTCGCCAGGCCGTCCCAGGGCGAGGAGGCCCTGCACCTCCTCTGCAAGGATGTCGAGCTGCTTCGTCGCCACGCCGAGGCTGGCGTCGCCGGCGGGGCCCTGGCACCGCCGGCGGTGAAGGTCGATCGCGAGCCGTGCGCCTGTGACAGCGTTTCGCAGCTCGTGGGCGAAGCCGGCGGCCAGCTGGCCGAGGAGCCGCTGCCGCTCTCCGGCCACGAGGTTGGCCCGCAGCGAGGAGAGGGTGTCGCTCAGATGATTGACGCCGGCCACCAAACGGCCGATGTCGTCGCGGCCCTGCTGAAACGAATCGGCCAGGCGTTCCCCGAAGTGGCCGGCGGCGATCCGGGCCACGTGCCGCTCCACGGCGGTGAGCCGCCGCGCGAGCCGCGACGTGGCGATGAAGCCAAGCGGAATGAGCACGGCAAGCGTGGCCGCCGCCACCGCGAGCACAGGCCAGACAGCCTCGAGCGTCGAGCGGACCAGATCGCCGACCGGCGCGAGCACGAGGACCGTCTCCGGCCGCACACCCCGGGAACGGGCCTTGCCCACGTGGTAGCGACGGCCCGCCAGCCGCACCTCATGGCCGGCCGCAGCCGCAAGCACGGCCGGGTCGTGGCCGCTGAGCGTCTCGGCGGCGAGAGTCGTCAGCCCGATCGTCCCGGTCGCCTCGTTCCACACGACAAACTCGCTCCCCGTGAGCCGGCGGAGCGTGTCGAGCACCGGCTGCGACAGGGCCACCCGCGAGCCTTCGAGCGCCGCGGCCACCTGCTCCTGCGACCGCCGGGCCGTTGCCAGCGACCGTCGGGCCGCCAGCCAGGCGGCGAAGGCGACGTTTGCCACCACGGCAGCGATCACGAGCCCCACCACCGGCAGCACGAGCAGCCGAAACAGCGACCGGCTCCGGCTGGACGAGGTGCCGTTGATCATCGCAGACGTGGCCCTCGCTGAAGCACCCGGGCACTGTAGTGCGTCGCAGCGAGCCTCCGCAACACGCGACATCCACCGGCGGGATTCCCTGAAGAACCAGGAAAAACCGTCAATTTCACCCGCGGCAAATCGGGAACTAGGCTTGCGTAACCCGCCCGCCGTCATCAGGAGCTTGCCCGTGGACGACATGACGCTCGTATTTGGTGCCGCCATTCTGCTCGGCATCCTCGCCCTGACGATGCTGCTGCTGGTCTTCAACTACGGCCAGCTCTGGTTTCAGGCCTATTGGTCGAAGGCGCGGGTGCGGATTCTCGAGCTCTTGGGCATGAGCCTTCGGAAGGTGAATGCCCGCACGATCGTGCAGGCGAAGATCATGGCGGCTCAGGCGGGGCTCGGCGATCTCACCGCCCGTCAGCTCGAAGCCCACTACCTCGCCGGCGGTGACGTGCCGCGGGTGATCCGGGCCCTGATCGCCGCCCAGCGGGCCGATCTCGACCTCGACTACGACCGGGCCTGCGCGATCGACCTGGCCGGCCGCGACGTGCTCGACGCCGTGCAGACGAGCGTCAATCCGAAGGTGATCGACTGCCCCGACACGGCCAGCGGGAAATCGACCCTTTCCGCCGTGGCCCGCAATGGCGTCGAGTTGAAGATCCGAGCCCGCGTCACGGTCCGCACGAACCTCCAGCAGCTGATCGGCGGGGCCACGGAGGAGACGATCATCGCCCGGGTGGGCGAAGGGATCATCACATCGATCGGCTCGGCCGAGAGCCACTTCGAGGTGATGGAGCATCCAGACACGATCTCCAAGGCCGTGCTCGAGCGGGGGCTCGACGCCCAAACCGCCTTTCAGATCGTCTCGATCGACATCGCCGACATCGAGGTGGGAGAGAACATCGGCGCCCGGCTCCAGGCCGACCAGGCCGAGGCCGACACGCGGGTGGCTCGGGCCAAGGCGGAGGAGCGGCGGAGCGTGGCGATCGCCCGAGAGCAGGAGATGAAGGCGGCGACGGCTGAAAACCGGGCCCGGTTGCTCCAGGCCGAGTCGCTGGTGCCGAAGAGCATCGGCGACGCCTACCGGGCAGGCCGGATCGAGGTGAAGGCCGCGGCGAGCGGGCAGGCCGGCTGACACCGGCCGGAATACCCCAGCCTGCTTGGCTTGCCGGGTCCGACCGACCCGACCCTTCCATTCCGGTCAGCCAGGGAATTCCGTCAAACCCTGAAGCCTGTCCGTGCCGATGAGGCATGCAGAGGGAATCGGCGCCAGTCAGGACGACGGCCGAACCACGACGGGTTTCGCGCCCGCCGATTCCCGACGAGTCCCCAGGGCAAGGGAGCAAGTGCCATGGCGATGCGACGGCTGCGGGTCTACACCGAACCGGAAATCGAAACCGTGGCATGTGCCACCCTGCCTGAGCCCCAGGCGGGCGTGCGGGTGTCGCTCGGGGAGGTGCTGCCTCTTCTGGCCGATGCGGTCGCCAATGACCGAACCTGGCTGCGGGACTTCGCCGACGAGGACATCACCGTGTCGAGCGACCTCTACGACGTCCTGCAGGCCTACCGGCATTTCCGTCGGCCCGGCGCCTGACCACCCGGCCGGGGTTGCCGGAGGGCCTTTTTCAGGGGATCTCCAGCTGGAGGGAGACCCCCGCGAGCGTAAGTCCCCCAGCCGGAAAGCCCGCTTCTGGTGACAAGACCCCCTTGCAGCAGGGTTTGAGGCGGGCTATGTTCGGCCGCTATGCCGAACGTCAATCTCAGTTCCTTGGGACGCAAGATCAGGGCCGCGCGGGTTGCCCGCCGGCTGACGCTCGAAGATGTGGTGTCGCAGACCGAGTTCACGGTCAGCTGGCTCTCCAAGATCGAGAACGGCCTGCTCGCCCCGTCGCTCGAAGGGCTCGTGCGGCTTGCTGAGGCGCTCGACTGCGGCGTCGAGGATCTCGTTTCGGGCCTGTTGACGCCGCCCCGGCTGGTCGTCGACCGAGCCGGCGACGGCAGGATCGTCACAGGCCGCAACGGCAGCACGGGCGTGAACACCCATCCGCTCTCCGAAAGCTGGCGGGGCCGGGCGATGCAGCCCGAGATTCTCGAGATCACCGGTGCGGGAGGAAGGCGGCCAGCCGAGAGTCGTGACGGCGAGCGGTTTCTCCATGTGCTCGCCGGCGAGATCAAGGTGACCTACGGCGAGGAGATCGTCCGGCTCGGCCCGGGCGACAGCCTCTACCTCGACGCCTCGATCCCCCACTCCCTTGCGGCGGCCGGCCGCGGAGCGGCCCGGGTGCTGAGCGTGATCCATGAGCCCGCCTCCGACGGCAAGGCCGCGAATGCCGGCCGAAGACGGCCCGGGCGACCTGCGGCGGCCGCGCGGGCCTGAATCCTCGGCCGTTCGGCTGGGGTACAATCTCTGCGAGTGGCCCAAGGCTCACCTTGCGGGTGAGGGGCCGTCGTCCCGCCGCTGCCGACGGCTCGTTCCTCGGCCGCCCCCTCGAATCTTCGGAAGGAGTCTGCCTGTGCATCGCACCCGACGTGACTTTCTCGAACAGGCCTTCGGCATGGCGGCCACGGCGATCGCGACCGTTCCCGCCGCCAGCAACGCCGCAGACCAGTCGCCGCGCGAATCGGGCCCCAACGACGCGATCCGGGTGGCCGTGATCGGGGTCAACGGCCAGGGAGGCGGACATCTCAACGAATGGATGGCCAATCGCGACTGCCGGCTCGTGGCCGTGTGCGACTGCGATCCCAACGCCTTCGCCAAGCAGGAGAAGCGATTTCGCGACAAGAATTATCCGCTTCCCGAGTACGAGCAGGACGTGCGACGGCTCCTCGACCGCAAGGATATCGACGCCGTCTCGATCGCCACGCCCAATCACTGGCACGCGGTGATGGCCGTGTGGGCCATGCAGGCCGGCAAGGACGTCTACGTGGAGAAGCCCTGCAGCCACAACGTCGAGGAAGGGCGGGTGATCACCCAGTGGGCCCGGAAGCTCGGCCGGATGTGCCAGATGGGGGTCCAGTCGCGGAGCATGCCGGGCATGCGGCAGACGATCGACTTCGTGCGGGGCGGGGGCGTGGGGCCTGTCAAGGTGGCCCACGCCCTCTGCTACAAGCGGCGAAAGAGCATCGGGCTGGTCGCGACGCCCGTGCCGCTGCCCGACGGCATCGACTTCGACCTCTGGGCGGGGCCGGCTCCGGCGGAGCGGCCGATCCGCGAACGGCTCCACTACGATTGGCATTGGAACCACCTCACCGGCAATGGCGACCTCGGCAACCAGAATCCGCACGAGCTCGACAAGGCCCGATGGGGTCTCGGGCAGCAGACCCTTCCCAAGCGGGTCGTGAGCCTCGGCGGCCGGCTCGGCTACGTCGACAACGGAGACGTGGCCAACAGCCAGCTGACGATCTTCCAGTGGGATGACTGCCTGCTGATCTCCGACGTCCGCGGCCTCGAGATCAAGACCCCGGTCACGTTCGACCTGGCGGCCGAACCGCTCCGGGTGGGCAACATCTGGTGGGGCACCGAGGGCTACGTCGTGGCGCCCAACTACACCTCCGGCGCGGCCTTCGACTACGACGGCAAGCAGCTCGGCGCCTGGTCGGGCGGCAGCTACCAGCAGCACTTCGCCAACTTCGTCAAGGCGATCAAGAGCCGCAGGCATGAAGACCTCCACCTCGACATCGAAGACGGCCATCTCTCGAGCGCCCTGGCCCACCTGGGCAACGTCTCCTGGGCGTTGGGCAAGCCCGTCGAACCGGGAGCCCGCCCTCCGCTTGCCGCCGACGAGCAGCATGTGCGGCAGACGTTGGCGAGCTTCACCGCCCACCTCGCCGAGAACGAGGTCGACTTCGACGTCACGCCCCTCTCCCTCGGCCGGCTGCTGAAGATCGACCCGACGACCGAACGGTCTGACGACCCGCAGGCCAACCGGCTCTTCAGCCGCGACTACCGCAAGGGCTTTGAACTGCCGCGGGTGTGACGGCCGGTCCCCACCCCAGCGAATCAACCGTCGACCGGCGCCGCCGGCGTCGGCAGGATCAGCTGCCAGAACTCGAGATCGAGCCAGCGGCCGAATTTGAAGCCGGCCTCCCGGACGGTGCCGCAGCAGCGGAAGCCGAGGGAACTGTGCAGCGCGATGCTCGCGACGTTCGACGCGTCGATCCCCGCCACGAGCATGTGAAGGTCGGCCCGCCGGGCCTCTTCCACGATCGCCTGCATCAGCTGCCGGCCGATCCCCTCGCCGCGAAACCGCTCGGCCACATAGACCGAGTGTTCCGCCGAGTACTTGTAAGCCGGCCGTGGGCGAAACGGCCCCCAGGTGGCGAAGCCCGCAAGCACGCCCGGCTCCCATTCGATCCCGAGCACCGGGATGTGGTCCCGCTCCCGGAGGTCGAGCCACTCCCGCATCATCGCCGGGGTCCGCGGGGCGTATTCGTAGAGGGCGGTCGTGTTGACGATCGCGTCGTTGTAGATCTCGCGGATCGCCTCCAGGTGGACCGCGGTGCAGCGGATCACCGGCCGGCGGGACGGGGCTTGTTTCTTGCGAGGCATGGCGGCCGCGGCTGGGTCAACGGCGGGTGGGGGCGGGCGTGAGGAGCGACACGACCACGAGCACGAGAAACCCGAGTGGGATCGTCACCAGCCCCGGCTGGCTGAAGGGCATCGGGGCCAGGTCGCGGGACACACCATACACCTTTTCGAAGGTGTCGGCCGAGAGCAGGATCCAGCCCAGCGAGGCGAGCATCCCGACGGTGACCGCGGCGACGATCCCCTGCTTCGTCGTCCGGGGCCAGAAGAGCAGCATCACGAGGGCCGGCAGGTTGGCGCTGGCGGCGATGTTGAAGGCCCAGCCCACCAGGAACCCCACGTTGAACCCCTTGAACAGGATTCCGAGGGCCATCGCCACGATCCCCAGCCCGACCGCCGCGATCTTGCCGACCCGCACCTTCTCGTGGTCGGTCATCCTCACGCCGCAGACATTCTCGACGAGATCGTGGGCCACCGCCCCGCTGCCGGCCATGATCAGCCCGCTGACCGTGCCGAGCACGGTCGTGAAGGCGATCGCCGAGATCACGGCGAACAGGGGCTGGCTGAAGGATTTTGCGAGCAGCGGTGCGGCCATGTTGGTGTCGGTGGGATCGAGTGCCCCGCTCGTCATCGCGCCGAGCCCGAGGTAAAGGGTGAGCACATAGAAGACCCCGATCGCCGCGATCCCCACGACGGTGCTCCTGCGGGCGGCCGCGGCATCCTTGACGGTGTAGTAGCGGATCAGGATGTGCGGGAGCGACGCGGTGCCGCAGAACAGGGCGAGCATCAGGCTGGCGAAGTCGAGCCGGCCGGCGAGCGTGCCGCTGGCCAACCCCTTGAAATAGCCACCCGGCCGGAGCAGTTCCGCCGCCGGCCGCTCTCGGGGAGTGAAGGTGACATGGGTGCCCTGCTCGTCCACCCGCGTCGCCTTGCTCCAGGTCACGATCGTGGAATCCTCGAGGGCGGCGAGGTAGGCGAGCGGCCCGAGCGGCCCGGTCGCCGTCCGGTCGCCGAACCGCTCAGGCAGCCGGCTGAGCGTGCCGACGGGGCGGAGGTCGTGATCGCGGGTCTGGGGTTCGCCGTCGACGAGAATCGTTCCGTCGCCGCGGATCGTTCGGACCTGCGGGGTGAGATCGACCGGGCCCGGCCGGCCGGCGTTGACGACGAGGCCCCGCTGGAGGATCAGCACCGTCAGAATCCCGCAGAACAAGACGAGCAGTGAGCCCTTGATGAACTGCACCCAGGTGGTGGAGACCATCCCGGCGGTCACCACGATCAGGGTCACCGCCACGCCCACGAGCATCACCCCGACGGCATGCGGCAGGCCCAAGAGCGGCGTCACCAGCGACCCGGCCCCGACCATCTGGGGAATCAGATAAAAGACGCTCACCACGAGCGTGGAAATCGCCACGGCCAGCTTGATGCCCCGGCTGTTGAACCGGGCGTCGAGGGCGTCGGCGAAGGTGAACTTCCCCAGCGCCTTGATCGGTTCGGCGATCACGAACAGCGCCACCACCCAACCGGCCAGGAAGCCAATCGAGTAGAGAAAGCCGTCGTAGCCGGAGAAGGCGATCATCCCGCAGATGCCGAGAAACGAAGCGGCCGAGAGGTAGTCGCCGGCGAAGGCGATGCCGTTGACAAACCAGTGCACCTGGCCGTGGGCGGCGTAGTAGCCCTGGGCGGTCTGCCCCTTGCGTCCCAGGCGAAACGACAGCCAGAGGACGCCGGCCACGAACGCCGCAAAGATGCCGACCGCCAGGGGAGAGGTTTCGTAGAGCATCGTCAGGCACCGGGGAGCGGGGCTACTTAGATCGGGCGACCATGTAGACGGCCGAGAGCACGACCGCTGCGGCGATCAGCCCCAGTCCGGCCAGGATCGCCAGATTCACCCCGCCAAACGGTCGGCTGGCGAGGAGATCGGGGCGAACGAGCACCAGCGCCATGAACCCGCCGTAGCAGAGCACGTAGCAGGCGAACAGCCCGAGCCCGAGCCGGCTGGGCGACACGGCCGGGTCGTGTGGATCGTGTGGCTTCCCCCCGCTCATGCCGCATCCTCGGAGTGTCCCGGCACACGCGCCGGGGCGACCAAGAATACCCATCAGGGCCGGGCTCGTGTCATTCGGTCGCCACAGCCGCGTCGGCGAAGGGGAGCGGCCAGACCGGGTCGGCCACGTGCTCCCGCTGCATCGCAGCCTCGAGCCGCCGCACGATTTCGGGATGATCGGCGGCGACGTCGTGGGCCTCGGCCGGATCGGCCTCGAGGTCGTAGAGTTCGGTCGGCCGGGCCCGGTCGGGCTGCTTCGGCCCCACCGCCCTGCGGACGGCCTTCCAGCGGCCGTCGCTGACCGTCTGCCAGCGGCCCTCGGTGAGTTCCCGATAGAGCGTCCGCCCGGCAGGGGCCGGGGCCAGTCCCTGCACCGCCGCGGCCAGGCTCGTGCCGTCGATCCCCGAGGGAATCCGATCGGTGAGGCCGGCCAGCTCCAAGAGGGTCGGCAGCCAATCCTCGAATCCGGTGGGTTCGTCGATCACTCCGGCGGCCGGGATCCGCCCCGGCCAAGCGATCACGGCCGGCACCCGCAGGCCGCCCTCGTAGGGCGAGCCCTTCCAGTCCCGCAGGCTGCCGTTGCTCGCGAGCCGGGCCGTGTCGAGCCCGCCGCACCCTGGGAACGTCGCGCCGTTGTCGCTCGTGAACACGAAGATCGTCTCATCGGTGAGACCGAGTTCGTCGAGCAGGGCCACGAGCCGCCCCAGCTCGCGGTCCATCCGGCTGATCATCGCGGCGTAGGTGGCCAGCGGCCGTTGGCAGGGCACATAGCCACTGCCGCCGAGATAGGGCCGCTCCGCGCCGAAATGGCTGACATACCCGGCAAGCGACGGCTCGTCGGGCGGCACCTGGAGGGCCAGGTGCGGAACGGTGGTGGGCACGTAGAGAAAGAATGGCTCCGCGGCGTGCCCGCGGACGAAATCGAGCTGGGCCTCTGCGATCAGATCGGCCGAATAGGTCTGGCCGGAAAACCGGGCGAAGGCCTCGTCGCCCGGCGCGGGATCAGCGGCGACCTTGCCGGTGCGGGCCACCCGCGGCTCCCCGGATTGAGCGGGATTGTCGATCGCGATCCGCGCGCGGTTGTCCCAGAGATGATCGGGGTAAAAGGTGTGCGCCTCCCGCTGGCAGTTGTAGCCGAAGAACCGATCGAAGCCGCAGGCGACCGGATCGGAGTCGCTGCCGGGGGGCCCGAGGCCCCACTTGCCGAAGCCACCGGTGGCGTAGCCGGCGTCCTGGAGCAGCCCCGCGAGCGTGACGGTGCCGGCAGGCATCGGAGCCTGGCCTTCGGGTTTGAACTCCCGATTGCTGCGGACGACGGCGTGCCCCGGGTGCTTGCCGGTCATCAGCACGCACCGGCTGGGGGCACAGACGGCGTTGCCCGCCCAGTGCCTGGTGAGCCGCGTTCCCCGGGCGAACAGGGCGTCGATGTACGGCGTGTGGATGTCGCGGCTGCCGAGCACCGAGAGGTCGCCCGTGCCGAGATCGTCGCACAGAAAGAACACGATGTTCGGCGGCTGGGCCGCCACGGTCGCCGAACCCGCCAGGCCGACCAGCACCCCCGCCAGCCACGCCATGGCCCGAAGCATTCCGCCCTGCATCCCGCCCCCCTTTCACAATTGCGGCAGATCAGTCGCGAATCGCCGCGATGACCCTGTCGTACCCGGCCGTCCGATCGGCCGGCTCGAGGTTCCTGATCTCGAGTAGCATCGGCCGCAGGCTTTGGGCCCAGGCGGGATCGGCGGCGATCTTGGTTTCGGCCGCTGCCAGCAGGCCCTCCCGCTCGACGTCGGTGACGCCAGGGGCCGCCGCGATCACGCTCCGCAGATACTCCGCCGCCTGCACGTCGGGATTCGGCTCGGAAGGGGCATCGAACCGGCCGATCGCCCAGGCGATGCCTTCAGTGGCGTGCTTCTGAAAGGCCGGATCCTTCCAGGTGGCGTCGTTGTGGCCGAAGTTCGTGTAGAAGACCCGGCCCTGCCCGTAGTCCCGCACCCACGACACCGGCACATGCCATGGCTCCCGCGGCCTGCTTGCGGCCATGTCGAGGCTCACGAGCACCCGGAGGTTTTCGGGCACGTACCGGCCGTCGTACTGGTAGATCTCGTCCTGCCAGCGAAACCGGGGGCCGAACATGCTGGACAGCGGATGGTCGGGTTCGTGGACCAAGAACCCGTGTTCCTTCCCGGCCGTCCACGGGTGTCCTGCGAAGTGCCCCCCGACCATCTCCGTGAACGCATCGGAGCTCTTGAAGGTGTCGCTCGCGGCATGGAAGCCGACAAACGCATGGCCCGCCCGCAGCCAGGCGAGAAAGCCCTCCAGGTCGGGCACCGGAAGCTCCCCGGTGGTGCTCACGAACATCACGCCGTCAAAGTCGGCGAGCACGGCCGGATCGAAGGCCTTGGCGAACTGGGCCGCGAGCTGAGCCTGCCAGGCTGGATCCTCCTTGTCGCCGGGGGGCATTCGCAGGAAGTCGAGGTGGTAGAGCCGCGACTCCCGCCCAAGCCCCTCGAGCACGGCCTCGGCCGTCTCGATCGACTTGTGGCGGTAACCGGCAGTGGCGCTCACCGCCAGAAACCGGGCCGGGCGGGCGGGCTCGGCGGCAGTGGCCGGGGCCGCCAGGGCAAGGGCGAGCAGGCTGCGGGCCAACAGACGAGGCGGCATCGGCAGGGTCTCCGGAGCGGATGAACGAGAAGCGTCGGGCATCAGGGGCCGCGGCCGCCGATGCACCAGAGGGAGTCGTGGGTGCGGAGCAGGATCTCTCCGTCGATGCAGACGGGCGTGGCGACGGTCATTTCCCCGACGTCGCCCGTACCGACGAGGCTGGGCTCACCGCCGGCGACCGGTGGCTCGAGCAGCAGCGAGTGACCATCTTCCCGGGTGACGAGCACCCGGCCGTCCACGAGCACCGGCGAGGCGCTGTAGGCATTGCGATTCTTCGGCAACTCATCCTCCCAGAGGGTCGTGCCCGTGGCGGCATCCAGGCAGACCACGCGTCCCTTGTCGGTGCAGACGACGACCCGGCCGGCCTGGGCCGCGGGCGTGGGCACGTCGGCCCCGAGATCCTTGCGCACCCAGGCCACATGGGTGTCGGTCACGTCGCCTTTGCCGCCGCGGCGGATCGCCGTGATGGTGCCGCCCCGGGCGTAGGGGGCGATCACGAGGTCGTCGACCGCCACCGGCGAGGCGATCGAGCGGAAGAAGGTGTTGCCGTCGGGATTGAGTCCGCCCACCCGCCAGAGTTCCCGGCCGTCGGCCGCGTCGTGGGCGGTGACGTGGTCGGCTCCGAGCACGACGAGCATCTCGGCCGGCTCGCCGCGGGCGGAATCGCCCGCCAGCACCAGCGGCGTCGTGTAGCTCTGGGCCGCCTCCTCGGGTGCGTCGAGCTGGCGGTCGTGCTTCCAGGCGAGTTCGCCAGTGGTGCGGTCGAAGGCCACAAGATAGCTCGGGCCGGTCTGCATCACCGCCACGACGACGGCCTTCTCGGTGAGCACCGGCGAGGTGCCGAGATCCCACCAGAGCGTGTCCTCGCCGAAACGCTCCTGGAGGTTCGTCTGCCATTCGACCCCGCCGTCGGTGAGCCTGAGGCAGGCGAGTTCCCCGCTCTTGAAATAGACCCAGACATGCTCGCCGTCGGTGACGGGCGAGGGATTGCAGCCGGTGGCTTTCTTGTGCTTGCCGGGCCGCTCCGCGGCCAGCTCCCGCCGCCACTGCTCCTGGCCCGAGCGGTCAAGGCAGACGACGGCATCCTTCCCATCGATCCCGCAGGTGACCACCACGCGGTCGTTCCAGACCGCCGGCGTGCTCGCGCCGAGCCCGGGCAGGGCCACCCGCCAGCGGACATGCTTCTCTGGGCTCCAGGAATCGACGTAGCCCGAGCCCCGCGCGGTGCCATCGAGGCCGAGACCACGCCAGTTGGGCCAGTTGTCGGCTTGCAGCGGCCCGGCCATCAGGCAGGCCAGCCAGGCACCCCATCCGATCGACGCCATCCGCATCTCGCCGCTCCCTTCGCCTCATTCACCGCCCGAGCCGCCGCAGCTCGTCAGCCCGAATCCCGAGTGTACCGGCGGCGGAAGGACGGAACACGCCCCGCGGTGGTTGCGAAGACGCGGGGGCCCAAGGACGATACTCACCCACCCGGATTCCACTTTTGCCGACGCCCGCGGCTCCCTGGAGAACTTCCGATGCCCTGTCCCGTTCGGCTGCTCGCTGGGCTGGTTCCGACCGGCATGCTCCTCGCCTGGCTCGCGGCCTGCCCCGCGGTCGGTCATGGTGGAGAGGCGACCGGCGGGCCTGACAGTCGGCCGACCAACGTGATCCTGGTGTTCGTGGACGATCTCGGCTGGCGGGATCTCTCCTGCCAGGGCAGCTTGGCCTACGAGACGCCGGCCATCGACCGGCTCGCCGCCCAGGGCATGCGATTCACCCGCGGCTACGCCGCCTGCACCGTCTGCTCACCCTCGCGGGCCGCGGTCATGACCGGGCAGTATCCGGCCCGGCTTCATCTGACCGACTGGATTGCCGGCCACGAGAAGCCTGATGCCAAACTCCTACCGCCCGACTGGACGAAGCACCTGCCGCTCGAGGCGACCACCCTGGCCGAACGCTTGCAATCGGCCGGCTACGCGACGGCGAGCATCGGCAAGTGGCACCTCGGCGGCCCGCGGTTCTTTCCCGAGCATCAGGGCTTCGCTGAGAACGTCGGCGGCTGCGACAAGGGACACCCGCCGAGCTACTTCTCTCCCTACGGGATTCGCACGCTCGCAGACGGACCGGAAGGTGAATACCTGACCGACCGCGAGGCCGCCGAGGCCGTGCGGTTCATCACAGCCCACCGCGACGAGCCCTTCTTTCTCTACCTGCCCCACTATTGCGTGCACACGCCGCTCCAGGGCAAGCCGGCCGTGACGGCGCGGTACGAGAGCAGGCAGCCACCGGACCAGAAGCCCTGGAAGCCGAGCTACGCCGCGATGGTGGAGAGCGTCGACGATTGCATGCGCAGGATCCTCGAGACGCTCGACGCGGAGGGCATCCGCGACCACACCGCGATCGTGTTCACCAGCGACAACGGCGGCCTCGCCTGGGTGACCGACAACCGGCCGCTGCGGGCGGGCAAAGGCTCAGCCTACGAGGCGGGCGTGCGGGTTCCCCTGATCGTGTCGTGGCCGGGCGTGACCGAGCCGGGGAGCACGACCGACGTGCCGGCAATCACCCCGGACATCCCCGCCACGATCCTGTCGCTGACGGGGGTCGGGGCCGACCCCGACCAGCCGCTCGATGGCCGCGATCTCTCGGGCGTGCTTTCAGGCGGCGGCCTCGACCGCGAGGCCCTCTTCTGGCACTACCCCCATTACCATCCGGGCGGTGCCACGCCGTACTCGGCGATCCTGGCCGGCTCCTGGCGGCTCGTGCACTTCTATGAAGACGACCGGGACGAACTCTACGACCTCGCGGCCGACCCCGGGGAAACCCGCGACCTCGCCGCGGCCGAGCCCGCCCGGCGGCACGCCCTCCGCGCCACCCTCGACGCCTGGCTCACCGACACCGGCGCCCAGTTCCCGGTTCCCAACCCAAACTGGCAGGGCACGGACTGATGGCCTCGGCACGGACGGAGCTGTTTTTGGGCATCGCATCCATGCCGCAAGAACGGGCCGCCGCGGGTCGGGTTGTCTGGATTTCCGAGACGGCCTCGAGAACCAGCGTAGCCCGGAGGGCGAAGCACAGTTCTCTCGGAGTGAGCGAAGGCCACGAAGGCCGGAGCGAACGTCCAGCGAGGGAATCAGGACGACCCGACCCTGCGTTGACGCCGCCTTTCGCCCCCGGAACCTGGCCTCGATTTGCCCGCCCTGCGGCGATCCGGTTGAATACCGGCCCTGCCCGTCCCGGTACCGACCTTTGCACGCACCCCGCCAGGAGCCCACCCCGATGCCCAAGCAGACCGTCGCCGCCCTCGATCCAGCCGGCAAGGCCGTCCTCGTCCGCGTCGATTTCAACGTGCCCCAGGACGACTCGGGGGCCATCACCGATGATCGGCGAATCCGGATGGCCCTGCCCACGATCCAGTCGATCATCGATCGCGGCGGGAAGGCGATCCTGATGTCGCACCTCGGCCGGCCGGGCGGCAAGGGATTCGAGGCGGCCTTCTCGCTCGCGGCCGTCGCCCGGCGGCTTGGTGAACTCCTCGGCAAGCCGGTCGACCTCGCCGGCGACACCGGCGGCCCCGACTCTCACGCCAAGGCGGCGGCGCTGCCCGCCGGGGGCGTGCTTGTGCTGGAAAACGTGCGGTTCAACAAGGGGGAGAAGAAGGGCGACGACGCGGGCTACGTCGAGGGGCTGGCGGGGCTGGCCGACGCCTACGTCAACGATGCCTTCGGCACCTGCCATCGCACCGAGGCGAGCATGTATGCCGTGCCGGCGGCGATGAAGTCCCAGGGCAAACCGGCCGTGACCGGATTCCTGGTGGAAAAGGAGGTGCGGTATCTCGCCGACGCCATCGCCCACCCGAAGCGGCCGTTCGTGGCGATCCTCGGGGGGAAGAAGGTCTCCGACAAAATCGCGGTGATCGAGAATCTGCTCGCGATCTGCGACCACGTGCTGATCGGCGGCGCGATGGCTTACACGTTTTCCCTGGCCCAGGGGGGCAGGACTGGAAAGAGCCTGGTCGAGCCCGACAAGCTCGAGTTGGCCAAGTCGCTGCTCGCCAAGGGCGGTAGCAAGCTCGTGCTGCCGGTCGACACCCACTGCGCCGACGACTTCTCGGCCGCGGCCAACAAGCAGGTGGTTTCGGCCGGACAGATTCCTGACGGCTTCGAGGGCCTCGACATCGGCCCAGAGACGGCCCGCCGGTATGGCGAGATCATCCGCGCCGCCGGCACGGTCGTCTGGAACGGACCGATGGGGGTCTTCGAACTGCCGCCGTTCGACGCGGGCACCAAGGCGGTGGCCGACGCCGTGGCGGACGCGACCGCCAAGGGTGCGATCACGATCATCGGCGGCGGTGATTCCGCGGCGGCCGTGGAGCAGCTTGGCTACGCCGAGAAGGTCAGCCACGTCTCCACCGGCGGCGGTGCCTCGCTCGAAATGCTCGAGGGCAAGTCATTCGCCTCCGTCGACCTGCTCGACGACGCCTGAGTCGGGAAGCCGATGGGCTCGGCCCTGCGTTCGGCCCTCAACACCGCCGCGGGGCGTGCCGATGGACGCTTAGAGTCCGGCCGTCTCGCGGGCCGGGGCGGCGGCCCGAACCGCGGCCAGCCGTTCGCCGGTGCGCCTCACATACCGCTGATCGTGATCGCTCAGCTGCTCGAGCGGCACCCGGATCCGGCGGCCGGCCGTTTCCAGCAGACAGCTGTCGGCGTCGGGCAGGTCCACAAGCCTGGCCACCAGGCTGCGATTCCCGCGGGCATGAATCCAGCGGCGAACCGGCTCGCTGGAGGCTTCCGCCCCCTCCTCCGCCTCAAAGATGTTCAGTGGCTCCGGCTCCGCAGCCGGCTCGGTCGATTCGGGGGCGACCGGCTCGGCGGCTGCCTCGGCCTCCTCGGGGGCGGCCGCCTTCGGGGCGTCCATCGTGAGCGGCTCATGCACCACGGGCTCTCCAGCCGGTTCGGCGGCTGCCGCAGGAGCGTCCGCCGCGGCGGCATTCGGCTCCACCAAGACCGAAGCCTCGACCTCGCTGCCAGCCACCGGGGCCACCGACTCTTGAGTCGGCAGTAGGGCCTCGTCCTCGACGGCCGGCAGAAGCTCGGCCGCCGGTTCCATCGGCATCGCCGCGTCGGCCGCCGCCGCCGGCAGTTCAGCCCCGACAACCGGAATCTCGCCGGCCATGACCTCGCCGACTACGGGCTCGGCCGCCACGAACTCCCCGACAACCTGTTCGCCGTCAACCGGGGTCTCCCACTCGCCCACGGTTCGCTCCTCGCTCATCGGCACGCCGGCCTCGCAGCAGCACTCCGCAGCCGGAGCGATGATTTCGCCAGAGCTGCAGCAGCCCTCGTCGGCGGCGATCACAACGGCGTCGGCCCACCCTTGGT
>JBJOHE010000157.1:0-3512 GCA_046047895.1 Planctomycetota bacterium
GCTACACAGCCCCCGCCGGCATGTCGAACCAGGCTTGAGCGTTGCGGAACGCGATGTCCCGCACCATCCCCGCCAGGAGCGGGAGATCGTCCGGGAGGATGCCCTCCTCCACCTCCTCGCCGAGGATCCGGCACAACAGCCGGCGGAAGTACTCGTGCCTGGGATACGAGAGAAAACTCCGGGAATCGGTGAGCATGCCCACGAAGTTCGCGAGCAGGCCAAGCTGCGAGAGGGCGTCGATCTGCCACCGCATCCCATCGAGCTGATCCAGAAACCACCAGCCGCTGCCAAACTGGATCTTTCCTCGGATGCCGTCCCCCTGGAAGGTGCCGCAGAGCGTGGCGAGGGCGTAGTTGTCGGCCGGGTTGAGGTTGTAGAGCACCATCCGCGGGAGCTTCTCCCGGGAGTCGAGGGCGTCGAGGTAGGCCGCGAGTCGCTCGATCTGCGGCCAGTCGCCGATCGAGTCGTAGCCGGTGTCGGGGCCGAGCGACCGCATCCCCCGGCTGCTGCCGTTGCGATAGGCGCCCACGTGGAGTTGCTTGGCCCAACCCCGTTCGGCGTCGAGTTCCCCGAACGCGACCATCAGATAGCCGCGGTAGGCGTCGAGGGCAGCTGGCGTGGGTTGCTCGCCCCGCAGCGCCGCCGCGTAGACGGCCGCAGCCTCTTCCTTGGTGCCCCCCGCGCCGAAGAGCTGGTTCACGCCGTGATCCGAGAGCCGGCTGCCGGCCGCATGAAACCTCGCATGGCTCGCGGTGAGCGCCTGAAGCAGCCCGTCGAACGATGAGCAGTCGATGCCGGTCGAGTCGGCGAGCTTCCGCGTCCAGTCGCGGAGCAGGTCGGGCTTGTCGGCGGCGAGGGCCTTGTCGGGGCGGAACGAGGGATAGACGCGGGTGCCGATCCCGAGCCGGGCGATCGCGGCGTGGTCGACCAGGTCGTCGCAGGGGTCGTCGGTCGTGCCCACCACGGCCACCCGGAACTGCCGCAGCAGCGAGTGGGCCGAGATCTCTCGGAGCCGCTCGTTGGCTGCCGCCCAGATCTGCGGGGCCGAGTTCTCGTCGAGCACCTCGTCGATCCCGAACACCCGGGCGAGTTCGAGGTGGGTCCAGTGCCAGAGTGGATTTCGAAGCAGCCGCGGCATCGTGGCGGCGTAGGCGAGAAACTTCTCGTACGGGGCGGCCGAACCGGTGATGTGGCTCTCGGGCACGCCGTTGGACCGCATCGCCCGCCACTTGTAATGGTCGCCGCCGAGCCAGACCTCCGTGAGGTTCTCCCACCGCTTGTCGGCCGCGATTTCCTGTGGAGCGAGATGGCAGTGGTAGTCGTAAATCGGCTCGGCGGCGGCAGCTCGATAGAGCTCGCGGGCGGCATCGGTGGTGAGCAGAAAATCGGGATGGGCGACGGGGTTGCGGGACCGAGGCATGGACGAACTCCAGGGGCGAGACGATCAGCGAGCCGAAGCCCAAAGAGGCCTGGCCGCGGGCGGCAATGTACTCGCGGCAACCTTTGCCCACGAGACGCCGAGCGGGAACGGCTGTCGGATCGGGGCAACTGCATTTTCTTGAACCCGTTTTGCGCTTTCTTCACGTTGCCGGCGGGGGAACGCATTCGCGCGAGCGTTACAATTTGGCCGGTGGATGGGGGTTAGCTTTTTCTCTCTCAGGGGGGTTCTGTGATGCGACACAGCCGGCGATCGATCTGGGCCGCGATGGTGCTGATGGGGTGCAGCTGGACGGCTGCACGAGCCCAGGAGACCGTGATCTTTCACGACGACTTCACCACAGGCAGCACCCTCAACGGCGAGAGCATTCCCGGCGGCACCGCCGAGGCCAGCTTCACGAGCTACGACATCGCCTCGACCAAGAACGCCACCAACAGCGCGATCGATGCGACCGCCGGCACGATGACCCTCCAGATCCCTGGTACCACCTCGGGATTCTTCGAGGCCCAGGCGATCTTCACAAGCACCCCGGTCTCACTCGCCACCGTCGGCGACCGGATCCGACTGCAATACACCTTCACGGCCGCGAACAACATCCTGTCGAGCGACCTGGCCGTGATTGGCACGGGATCGGGCCTCTACACCGGCCTTTACAACTCGGGCGGTGTGAAGCCCTACACCACGCTCGACAGTTCCGGACTGAGCGCCACCGAAGGCAGTGAATACGCTACCGGCGGCACCCAGCTCTGGCAGGGCTACGTGTCGCGGGTGATGTACTCCGACGGCGTGTCGTCGGGGTCCTCCGCTTTCATCACTCGGCCGGAGCAGACTGGGCCGACCACCTCCTCGCAAAACCAGGATCTGCTCTTCAACAACAACGGCAGCGGCGCCTACGACAACCCCACGGGAACCTCACTCGGCGGCACGGGCGGCCTGTCCCTCACACCCGACCAGCCCTACACGCTCAGCTATCTCGTCGAGTTGACCGACGCCTCGACCTTTCAGCTCACCACCTCGCTCTACGACGGCGTCGACACGTCGGGCACCGAACTCTTCACCTTGTCGCGGTCTTCCGGCCCCGACACCTTCCTCACCAGCACGTTCGACGGCCTCGCGATCGGCTACGTCTACAAGGGCACGAGCAACGGCACGGTGCCGCTCACCATCAACTCGATCACCGTCTCGGCGAACGGCTCGGCGCCACCCGGGCCGCTTGTGCTCGACGTAGGGACCGGCCTGACCCAGTCCCAGGCTGAACTCGGCTACTACGCCATCAGCGATGCCGAGGCTCCGGCGGTCCAGAAGACCGGTGGCGGCACGCTGGTGTATGACGGCTACAACACCTACACCGGCCCCACGACCGTCTCGGCCGGCACGCTCGAAGTCGTCTATGGCGAGGCCGTTCAGGCGACGACCGTCACCGTCGATACCGGGGCGACCCTCTCGGTGGCCTCCTACGCCTCACTCCATACGCCGGGCGTGATCGTGGACGGGGGCACGCTCTCGGCCGCGACGCTCGACGTCAACAATACGACCGGAATCACGTCGCTCGCCCTCAATGCCGGCACGATCACAGGCTCGCCGACGGTGACGATCACTGGCGGTGGCCAGATGTCGCTCGTGCAGGACGCCCGCGTGACCGCGGGCATCGGAAGCCTCTCGATCGATCAGGCGGGCGGTGGCGGCCGGCTCGACGTGGGGGCCGGCGAGGTGACGGTGGCCGCCGGGGGCATCTCCGCGGCCGATCTCCGGGCCGACCTGATTGCCGGCCGCAACGGAGGAGCCTGGAACGGCACGACCGGCATCATTTCGAGCACGGCGGCGGCGGCCGGCGGCACCCGAGCGGTAGGCTACGTGGTGGCCGGCGACGGCTCGGCCAGGGTCTCGTATGCGGCGCCCGGCGACGTCGATCTGAGCGGCCAGGTGAACGTCTTCGACCTCGTCTCGATCAATAGTGCCGGCAAGTACGGGGCAGGCTCCGCCAGCGTCTGGAGCGCCGGCGACTTCAACTACGACGGCGTCACCAACGTCTTCGACCTGGTCTCGATCCAGTCGGCTTCGGTCTACGGCCAGG
>JBJOHE010000158.1:0-6210 GCA_046047895.1 Planctomycetota bacterium
GGCTCCTCCCCCCGCGGGTCCATAGTCTCGTTTCAGGGGGCGTCGCTGCCAAGTGGCGGCAGCCGAGTTCCCTGGTAGTCTGGCCGTGATGTCCACTCCGGCCCCTGCCGCTGCCTGCTGCCTCGTGATCATGGGCGTGTCGGCCTGTGGGAAATCAACGGTGGGCCGAGCCCTCGCCACTCGGCTGCACGGTCGGTTCGTCGACGGCGATGACCATCATCCTCCCGAGAACGTGGCGAAGATGACGGCGGGCATCCCGCTGACCGACGCCGATCGCCAGCCCTGGCTCGACCGGCTGCACGCGATCATGGCCGAGCATCTCGCCGGCGGTGGTGCCTCGCCATTGGTCGTGGCCTGCTCGGCCTTGGCCCGCAGGTATCGGGATCGACTGCGAGGCGATCTGCCGTTGGATCGAATCCGGTTCGTCCACCTCGCCACCGACTTCGACACCGCCCTCGGCCGACTCGAGGCCCGGCAGGATCACTTCATGCGCGGCCGCCACATGCTCGAGGATCAGTTCGCCGCGCTCGAACCGCTTGCTGCCGATGAGCTCGCCGGTGGCTGCACCGTGCTCGACGCAGCAGCCTCGCCCGATGACTTGGTCGCCGGGATCAGTCGGTGGTCGTTGCAGTGAATACCCACCCAGACCGGACAAGCCCCAGGGCACCGTTTCCAATCCATGGTTGCCAATCCCGAGCGCCGAGCGGGGTCGCTGTCCGTCAGGCTGAAAAAACGAAGTTCTTTTGCGCAATCGCTGCTTTCGCGGTGTCGGGGTTCGGTAGTAGTTTGCTGCTGAAGAGCAGTGGGAATGGCTGGTGATCCCCTGCCTCCAGCCTCCGTTTGGGTCGGTTGCTGGCTGCTGGTTTTCGCGGAGGGGGCTCGCGGCACGGCCGCGAGGGTACGCAATGAGGAACATGTACGTCAGATTCAGTGCCCTGGCGGTTTGTGCGATCGCAGGGGTGGCACACGCCGCGGTGTTTACCTGGAACCCGGCCGAGAGTGGCAGCGGCCCGTCCGACGGGTCGGGCACCTGGATGACCGGCACCGGTGGTTGGTGGGACGGCACGGCCAACGTGGCTTGGACCAGCGGAAACCAGGCTGTGTTTGGTGCCGGGACCGACGGCACCTACAGCGTGGATGTCGGTGGTGCGGTGACGACCACGAACGGAAATGCGACGACGGGTGGCCTCAATTTCGAGAACGACGGCTACACGCTTTCAGCAGCCTCGGCCCAGAGCGTGTTTCTGGGGAACAACGCTTCCGGGTCGGTCAACTCGTTCGTTCGCGTCGCACCGGGAAAAACGGCGACCATCGGGCCCAATGTTACGGTCCGCCGCAATGGTGGCGCCGGCGGGCAGCTCGGTGTCGTGGGCGGTGGCACCTTGGAAGTGGCGACCGGCGGAACCCTGCTCAACACCTACTCCAATCTCAATGAGGTGGCCAACGGGACCACGCTGCGAGTCAATGGCGGAACAGCGACCTTCAGGAGCTCTTTGGTCGTGGGGCAGTTCACGGCGGGCTCCGGCCTTGGGGGAGCGATCGTGCTCGATGACGGTGCTGTGACGCTCGAAACGGGCAACATGATCATCGGGCGGACGGCGGGAGACGTCTCTTCGGTCTCACTCAACGACGGTTCCCTGACGGTCACGGCCGGCGCCGTTCGGACCGACAACGGCGCGGGAACGCTCACGCTGAACGGCGGCACTTTGACCGCCACACAGATCTACCGGGCGGGCGGGACGCTGAACGTCATCCTCAACGGCGGCACGCTCCGAGCGGCGGGCACGTCGGCGACTGATTTTCTGGCCGCCTCGCTCAGCAGCGTGACCGTCGACGGTGGTGGCGTCACGATCGACAGCAATGGCCGATCGATCACGGCCAATGCCAGCCTTGCGGCGGGCGCGGGCAACGGCGGGCTCGCAAAGATCGGTACCGGCACGCTTACACTTGCCGGGGCCAACACCTATACGGGCCCGACGAACGTCGACGGCGGCACGCTCCTGGTGAACGGTGGACTCGGAGCGACAACCGTGTCGGTCGCCGCCGGCGGCACGCTCGGCGGTACGGGCACCATCGCTGGTCCGACAACCATTCTGGCCGGTGGAACCATAGCTCCAGGGGTGAGCCCCGGCACATTGACCATCAGCGGCAGCCCGCTGGTCATCGATGACGCAGCGACGCTGGCATTCGAGATCAATGCGGCCGATACAACCGTCGGCGGTGGCATCAACGATCTGATCAACGGGATCGCGGATTTAACCCTTGGCGGAACCCTCAACCTTGCCGGGTCGGGAGATTTTACCTCCGTCGTGCCCGGGACGACCTGGCGGCTGATGGATTACACGGGATTGCTCACAGACAACACCCTGACCATTGGCACGGCTCCCACCCTCGCAGCTGGGCTCGCGTTCGCGGTCGATGTGACAACGGCCAACCAGGTGAATCTGAGCGTGGTGCCTGAGCCAGTTGCCATGTCTGCCGTCGTGCTCGGGCTTGCCGTCGCCGGCCGGCTTGTAAGACGGCGAGTATTCGGCCGTCGGTGAGCGAACCCAGGCCCGAAGCCGCGTCAACGAAGTTCAAATACAGAGGTGGCCGAGCAATCTCGGTCGGCGGTGAGGCGAACCCAGCGAGCGTGTACGTCCCGATCAAAATGATAGGAAAGCCCGCCCGGGCCGGGAGGCACGTTCAGCCTGTCGAGAGGGATCCATAACCCGCTGCCGGTCAGATCGATTTCGATCTGGATGGTGACGGCTTCGGTTTGGTCGTGACAGAGGTTGAGTCGACGGTCGTCAAATCCCCAGAGCAGGAAAGGGTCGCTGGGTTGGCCCGCCTTGGCGGGAGCGTTGACCCAGGGGCCGCCTGTTCCACGCGGCCTCCCCAGTCTCCAGAGATCATCGACTGCGCCGACCCAGACGGCCGCCTTGCCGTCGTCGCTTGTGATCACGTGCTCGCCCCGCTGCGCAGCGGCAGACAGGCCCGTGAGCACGAGCAGCCCCTTGTAAGAGGCGTAGTCGGTGATGGCGTAATCATGGGTGGCAACCGGTCGGATGACGGCGAATCCACCCGCATTCTCTGCCGGGAGTTCATAGAGGATGCCACAGGCCTGAAACAGATCCCGCTCCGTCACCACTTCCCGGCAGAACCGGAATCGACCGGCCCGTGAATCGGCATCGAAGGCGGTGCCATGCTTGGGGAGCCGCCAGCGTCGCCCCCGGTCGTCGACCACGAGCACGCCGCCGGCGTCGATCGTGACCGCATCGGTGGGGATCGCAGCCTTCGACTGCACGAACGCTGAAACCTGCGGATCGACCTGCGGCACGAGTCGGAGCGACGCTTCGGCACCGACCTTGGCAGGAGACAGTTCGAGGACATAGAGGCCGTCTTGAGTCACCACCGACATGGTGTCGGCACCGGCGCTGCCGCCGTGGAGCAGCCCGCCCCGCCGGCCAGCCTCGTCGATGGTTGCCAGGCCCTGGAAGATCGGGTCGGCCTCGGCTCCGCGGCCGTCGGAGCCGCCGAGGGTGACCACGACACTCGCGTCGGCGCAGGGCGTGATCGCGGTGACCCGGAGCCACTCCCGATCTGATGGGATCGGTTTGCGGATTGCCGCATGTGCCGGCACAGCGACGGTTTCGGTCTCCATGTCGAATCGCGCTTCTTCCTCACCGCCATTGACGAACCAGACGCTGCCCGCCTGCCAGCCTGCCACGAGGAGCGGTTCGGCCGTGGTTCCAGCAGCAACGTCGTCGTGGAGCCAGACCGCTCCGGACGCATGCGGGGGCCCGAGCCGGTCGGGCTGCCCGGGGTCGGTAAACCAGAGATTGGAATTCGATCGGGCGGGCCCCGCGATGCTGCCCTTCGCCTTGCGCTTGTTCTTGAAGTCGGCCGCTGCGGCATCGTCGCAGCCGAACACGAGAGAGTCGTGCCAGCGGCAGAAGTCGCCGATCACCTTGAGGTAGGCCGATCGGGGACGAAGTCCCCCCAATGACGCGACGGAGAAGCCTCGAGGAAATCGCCAGAAGCAGCCGTGCATCGTCATCAGGAGGTCGGGCTCACCGACATCGCGAATCCGCGGCCATTCCGTGTTCCAGCCGTGGGCGCCGTCGTACGAATGGCTGACCTTCGGCAGTCGATAGGCGTGCCACCTTCCCCGATCAAGCACCATCAGAATCAGGGAGCGATGATCCCACCCGATGCTCCAGATCGGATCGCTCTCGGGCCGCTGGTTGCCGAAGATGCCTCCTGGACCGGTCACTTCGGTGAACTGGTTGCGGCGGACGAGTTTCCAATCTTCGCCAGGCCATCGCCATTCGGCCAGCGCCCCGCTGGGGGTGGCTGGGTCGCCGAGCACCGCCTGGGCGGCGGCAGCCCGATCCCCATTGTTGGCATAGACCACGCGGCCTTGGCCCGAATAGCAGCCCTTGCCATGGTAGCCGGGAAGTTTCGACTCGAAGGCGGTGGCTGGAGCCGCTCCCGCGGGAGGTGGATTCCCATCCCTGATCAGCGTCTGAACGGCGAGGGTCGTGACGTCGAGCTCGTACAGGCCCTCCTCCATCGTGGCGACATAGACCTTCTCCGCCGGGTTCGTGAGGTGCCGGGCGAAGCCGGTGTGCCGCCCCGGCATCCGGTCGTAGGGAACGGTCCGAACCTCACCCTGGGCATCGATCAGATACGGACCGAGCAGGAGTTGCTGTGACTCGGCATGGATCATCCGGGACGCGGGCGTGCCGCCGATGCTCTCCGGTCGGGCCGCGATCCGCAGATCCGAGGTGATTTCCCAGAGCTTGTCGGACGACCCGCGGGGGAGATGCGGCCCGTAGGTGATGACCCACAGCCGGCCGGCCCAAGGAACAACTCCGCCGATGCCGCATTCCCCCTCTGCGTTCCCGACTGAGAGATGGGGATGGATGCCCGAGATAGCCCCGCGGAGGGTCGCTGGTGGCGGAGGAGACTCGGCCAGCACCAAGGTCGGAATCGACACCGCAAAGAGCAAGAGCATGGTCCGGAACGATTGCACCCGGGAGGCCTCCTGTTTGGTCGACATGGCCGCGGTGACCGTTCACCGCGTCAGTTGGAGATCAAGCGGGTCCATTCCCGGCCTCACGTCGACCTCGAGCCCGCTGGTCTCGAACCGAGTGTATTGCTCCGGGATCAGGCTCGGGCCGAACGCGCGTTCGCCACCCGCCGGCGTGATCTCTTGGCGAGCGATGATTCGGACGAGTGCCGGGCCAGGAAGCACCCCGTCTTCCGGCTGATAGGTGCCGAGACAGAATTCCCCATCTGCGCCGATGCGGGCCTGGGCGACGGGCCCCGCCTGCGGCTGCACCATCACGGCCCCCACCGTGAGCGGCTTCCCGTCAAGGGTCACGCGGCCCCGGACCGGAACCAGGTCAACGGTTTTGCCGCAACCGCTGAGGATGATCGCCGTGGCTACAACGACGTGTTTTCCCGCCGGTGGAAGGTAGTTCATCACGGTAGACCCGCCACAGCCTCCTGGCTGTCGATCGTGGAAAGGGCTTTGTAGACGTTGGCCGCGATAAAGTCATCGACCCACCGCACACTCCCGTCACCGAAGACCGCGAGCATGCCCCCCTGATGCCGGCTGCCGAAGGGCAGTTCATTGAAGTCGATGCCCGCGATATCTCGCATCACCGTTTGGTTGGGAGGAAGGCCGACGGTTTTCGCCGAGTACAGGGCCTTCTGCCCGTTGTTCGACAACACCCAGGCTCGGACGTTGCCTGGCGGTGCCGAGCCCGAGTCACGCTGCACGAACTCCATGACGAACACCGTCTTCGACAAACCATCCGCCACTTCCCGGAACTTGACCGCTGCCGCGTCGGCTGCATCACGGATCGAACTACCCTCACCAAAGCGGACCATCCCGTTGTTGGGCAGATCACCAAATTGGCTTTTGACGAGCCGTCGGTTTCCGACGGTGTGCGCACCGTTGGATCCCTGATAGGTCGTGATGGCCCCATTGAGCCAGGCCTGGGGTTGGCTCCGAAACACGGATGGGTCGGGCCAGGAGGGACAGACATAGGTCGGCACGTCGGTGTACCGTCCCAGGGTGTCGCTGCTGGGATCAACGTCCAGGGAGAGCCCATCCCAGAGCGGAGCAAGTTCCAGGTAGGGAAGCATGTAACTGAAGAGCCCGTGATTCGGGATCGTGGGCGATCCGGTTTTCTGTGGAGCGCCGGGCGGGGTGCGGTT
>JBJOHE010000159.1:0-7399 GCA_046047895.1 Planctomycetota bacterium
GCGGGATCCTCGCTCGTCAGCACCCAGACGAGGTTGTCGAGGCCGTGGTGGTTCGTGAGCCGGTCGTAGGTGAGCCGCCAGAGCTGCTTGAAGGCTTCCGGGCCCTTCGCGCCCCACCAAAACCAGCCCCCTTCCGACTCATGCAACGGCCGCCAGAGGACGGGCACGTCGGCGTCGGCGAACTTCTTGAGCTGCACGGCGATTGCATCGATGTCGCGGATCAGGGCCTGGTAGTCGCTGCCGCCGGGATTGGCGAGCGTGGTGGCGATGTCGAAGGTGGTGCCTTGCGTGTAGAAGCCCCGCCACCAGGGATAGTCGCCGGAGTTCACCAGCTTCGTGGGCGCGTTCCAATGCCAGGCCATCGAGATGATCTGCCCCTGGTTCTTCGCCCGCGCGATGTAGTTTTCGGTGAGCGAACCGGGGTTGGCACCAAAGGCGACCCGGCTCGGGGAGTAATCCATGAAGTCTCCCTCGACCAGCGCCGGCTGTTCGCCGCTGGCCGACTGAATCAGGGCGAGGTCTTTGGTGTCGTTCTGCCCCGAGAGCGTCACGCTTCCATACCCTGCGACCACGCGGGCCAGGAGCGCCTTGGCCAGCGGCGTGGCGTCGGGGTTCACGGGAATGCCAGGAACCGGCTCCGGTAAACTGGGCGTTTCAGGCGTGAGCGTGACGGCATCGATCTCATACCAGTTCCAACCGCCGCCGATCTGCATCTGGTTGCTCGCCCCGAGCGTGACGATGCCGGCATCGAAACTCGAGAAGGCCGACCGTTGGGGAAACATGCCCGAAAACGCCACGCCGTTGAGACTGCCGGCAAAGCCCTTCTCGCCGAACGGCGTGCGGTAGTGGATCACCATCCGGTAGGCCCCAGGCTCAGCCGCAAAGCCGTTCCAGGCGACGCGATCCCCCTCGGCGTCGAAGCCGGTGACATAGCCCGAGCCGCTGTACCCGGCGACCGATGCCGAGCGATTCACGCCAGTGAGCGTTGCCGCCTCCGCCTGGAGCACGACCGCCGCCAGCAACGCCCGGGACTCCAGCCGTTCGCCGCCGCTGAGCCGGCTGCACAGTCCCCGCCGAGCCCGGCGTCGCATCGCAGGAAACAGTCCTCCCCACCAGCCCATCGCCATCGCTCCTCACCCAGGGCCGCCTGGCACCACGCACCTACCGCCGACCCTCTGGCCTTGCATTCAAGTAGTTTACATGACGATGGCTTCAGGGACACCACAAGGGCATGCCCGGCAAAAACCCTACGCAGCCCGGCCGCCGCGGGTTCGACCAGCGGGAGTCAGGCCTCACCCTCGAGCCGGTGGCGGGCGAGTTCCACCCACGGGCTCTCGGGCGCCAGCTCGATGAACCGCCGGAGATGCCGCTTGGCCTCCGCCGGCCGGCCGAGTTCACCGAGCACGCCGGCCACATGCCAGTGGGCGTCGGCATACTCAGGCTCCTGCCGCAGAACCCCCTCGAGGGCCGCCAGGGCGAGGGTGGGCTCGCCGAGTTCCGCAAGCACGCAGCCGAGGCTCGCCCGGGCCCGGAGATGCTCGGAATCGAGTTCGATGGCCGCGTAGTAGCGTTCGCGAGCGGCCGTCAGGTCACCGCTGCGATAGAGGAGTTCGGCCAGCATGAAGCTCACCTCGGCCGTCGGCCCCTGGGCCTGGAGCACCGCCCGCAGGGCCTCCGCCGCTTCGACGTATTCTCCGGCGGCCTCGAGGTCGTCGGCGAGGTCGAGGATCTCGGCCACGACGTCGCCCCCGGGCAGGACGTCGTCGGAAGCTCCGTCTGCCGCAGTTCGTAGCGGAGCATCCGGCCCGCCACGAAAGGTCAGGATCGCCGCATCGCCGCCGGGTTGCTCATCGTGCCGGTCGGGCTCGCTTGCCTCGGCATAAAAGCCGAGATGCAACTGCCCCCCGGCTCCCACCAGCATGCCGTCGCGGGCGATCGAGAGCCGCCGACCATCGACCACGATCCGGCCGGCCGCCACCGCCTCAGGCTGCCCGCCTGCGGCGAGCCCGGCCAGCTGGGCATCGATCTCCCGAAGCGACAGGCCGGCATTCAACAGCGACGCCAGCCGCCGGCCGGCCACGAGCTGGCTGTAGTCGAGCCACTCGAGTGAACCGACCCGCTCCGCGACCCGGAGCAGGCCGGTGCGAATCCAGTGCCGCACCGCAGCCGGAGGCACCGCCAGCAGATCGGCCAGCATCGCCGGCGAGGAAAGCCGGCAGATGTCCGGACAGTGATCGAGGGTGTCGGTTGCGACGCCCTCGGCTCCAGCGAGCTCGGAAGGAACCCCGCGAGCGATCTCGGAATCGCTCCCCGATTCCACCGAGCGTTGGCGGCGGCCACTTCGCGGCGATCCTCGGTCGTCCGTGACCCGTCGTGACATAACCCGCACGTCCTCAGCGAGCGGCTCCACGCGAGCCGATCACATGAATGTACGGGTGAGGGAATGCAACACAAAGCGACCCACGGCCACCGCGGTGAAAAACGCGTTTGTCGCGGCATCGTGCGAGACGCGCGGCGATGGCAGCCTGGAGAGCCGGGCAGGTTTTCGTCGAAAGACCACACCGAACCAGCGAGGGCCGGTCAGGTCGAGTGATCACCGACGATCGTCCGCATCAGCGGCCGGCCGCTGGCGCTGGTGGCGGGCACGTCCCGCTGATCCCGCTGGTCATGAGCGGGCGGAGCCGGCTCGACCGCGGGCCCGACCGGAGCCACGGTCGGCTCCCGGGCAGCCGGCGGCGAGGGAATAGCCTCGGCGGCTGCGGCAGGCCGGTCGGCCCGCACGGCTGCGGCCGAGCCAGCCTGCTGCGGATCGACATGCGGCAGGTTCGACGCTCCCCAGCCTTCCGCCTGAGCGGGGGCCTCGGCCGGGCGATCGCTGTAGGTCTTCACCGGCCCGGCGGAGGCAGCGGCCTGCTGGTCGAGAGCAGGAGCCTGGGCGGCAGCAGCCGTCGGACGCGACGCCGCAGCCGGCAGGGCCGGGGCTGCAGCAGCCGGCGCGACAGGAATCGGATTGCCGCACGGATCCAGGGGCACTTTCGTCACCACGACCCGCGGGGTCCGCTGGGTGTAGGTGTAGGGAACCTGCTTCTGCACGACCCGCGGCACCTGCACCGTCCGCTCCTCGGTGACGTACTTCATCACCTGCACCTGGACCGGTTCAACCCGCTCTTCGGCGACAAACTTGCAGACCTGAACGGGAACCTGCCGAACCTGCTCCTCCGGCACCATGCGGCAGACCTGGACGGGAACCTTGTTCTCCACCCGCTCCACCACCTTCCGGACAGTCTGGACCGGCACCTGGCGAACGGCCGTCTCGGCCACCATCTTCATGGTCTGAACCGGCACCTGCTGCACGACCTGCTCGTCGACATACCGCACCGTCTGCACCGGCACCTTCTGGGTGACCACCCGGTTGACATAGGTCGTCTCGGGCACCTGCACCGGCGTGTAGGTGGGCTGGTAGACGCGATTGACCTGATTGACGACGGCTCCGGGGGTCATCGTCCAGGCGTAGCCGCCCCGCTGCCAGACGGCGAGGCCCGTATACGGATCGACCGCCCAGGTGGCCGGCACCCAGCCGAGCGAGGTCGTGCCCGGCGTCACCACCGGTGTGACGGTGTCGACCGCCTGGGAGCCGACCGAATAGGCCGTCCGCATCTGGGTGACGGGCTCGGCCACGGTGTAGCTCTGCTCCCGCTCGCTCGTCTCATAGACAGGCCGGCGGACGGTCTGCACCTGCTGCTGCATCACCGTCTCGTAGACCGGCTTCATGACCGTGTATTGCTCGTCACGGGTGCTCGTCTCGACCACGTCCCGCGTGACGTCGTAGCTGCGATCTTCGACGACGGTCTCGTAGACCGGCTTCATGACCGTGAACCGCTCTTCCTTGGTCTGGGTCTCCCAGACCGGCTTCTGCACCGTGTAACGCCGCTCCTGGGTCTGCGTCTCCCAGACCGGCTTTTGCACCGTGTAGGTCTTGGTGTCGTAGACGGTTTCGTATTCGACCTTGTAGGCCGTGACCTGCTGCTCGTCGTAGACCGTCTGGTAATCGAGCCGGTAGGTCTGGGTGGCCACGGGGGCCGGCGGCGGAGCCGCCACGACCGGGGCCGAACCACAGCACTGTGCCCGAGCGGCAGCCGGGGCAAGCACGGTGGCGGCCGCCAACGCCAGATGCAGCGACCGGCAGACGGGAGACTGACGAAGGGAATTCGTGATGGTGAGCATCGGTGCACTCCTGAGCGTGAACCCTTGGAGGGTAATCCGATGTACGCAGCCCGCAAGCGGGTGGTTGAGGAAAAAACCCGATTTTTTCCGGGAAAAAAGCCCCCTAGGCCCTCACGAACGATCCAACCGGCCCAGCTTCACAGCCGCTCCAGGATCCGGCGGCTGCGGTCGTCGAGACTCGCCTCGGGGGCCAGCCGGTAGCGGATGCCGTCGGTGTCGGTCACGAACGTGCCCTCCGGCCGCCGCGCCACGTCGTCGGGGTGGGCCACCGTAAACCGGTGGGGGCCGCGGTCGGTCACCACGCTCCACTCGGCGGGCCGGGCCTCCGAGATCGACTCGATCCGTTCGATCACGGGCACGAATTCCCTCCGCTCGAGCTCCGTCTGGAGAAACATCCGTAGGGCCGGCTCGGTCGTCGCCAGGGATTCAACCCAGGCCAGTTCGTGGCCCTTCGCCGAAACTACCGCCAGCCCGGCTTCCGGGGCGGAGAGCGGAAAGGCCCGCCGCAGATCGGCATCGGCGTGGCGAACCCCGTCGACTGCCAGAAAATCGAGCCCGCCGTCACTCCTCCGCTCGAGCTGCCAGCCGGCGGCCGCTCGCACGGCATGGCCCAGGTCACCTCTGGTGTCCGCCGTCATGCCAGGGCCTCCTGTGCCGCCTGCTCCTCGGCGGCCGCCTTCTGCTGGGCACGGTACAGCCGGGCATAGGCGCCATCGGCAGCCAGGAGTTCGTCATGGGTGCCCACCTCGACGATCCGCCCGGCGTCGAGCACCACCAGCCGGTCGGCCCGGCGAAGCGTCGAGAGCCGGTGGGCGATCGCGATCGTCGTGCGGCCGGTCACGAGCCGATCGACGGCTGCCTGGATCACCGCCTCGGTCTCGGGGTCGACGCTCGAGGTGGCCTCGTCGAGCAGCAGGATCCGCGGATCGACGAGCAGGGCCCGGGCGATTGAGATCCGCTGCCGCTCGCCGCCCGAGAGGGCGTTGCCCCGCTCGCCCACCTTCGAGTCGTAGGCGGCCGAGAGCCGGAGGATGAACTCGTGGGCCCCGGCGGCGCGGGCCGCCGTCACGATCTCGTCGCGGCTGGCACCGGGCCGCCCGTAGGCGATGTTTTCCGCGACGCTGCCGAAGAACAGAAACGGCTCCTGGAGCACCACGCCGAGGTTCCGCCGGTAGGCCGCGATCGAAAACCTGCGGAGGTCGGTGCCGTCCACACGGACAGTCCCGGCTGAAGGATCGTGAAACCGGCAGATCAGGTTGGCGAGAGTCGTCTTGCCCGAGCCGCTCGCCCCCACCAGGCCGATCATCTCGCCGGGCTCGATCACGAGATCGATCCCGTGGAGCACCTCCCGCGAACCGTAGCGGAACCGCACGCCGTCGAGTTCGATGCGTCCGGTGATCCGCCCCGGGTCAAGCGGCTGCCGCGGCTCGGCGACGGTCGGCTGGCAGTCGAGGATCTCGAAGATCCGCTCGGCGCTTGCGGCGGCCCGCTGGGTGGCGGGCACCATCCGCACCATCGATTCGAGCCGTCCATAGAACCGGCCGATGTAGGCTAGGAAGGCGGTCAGGGCTCCGACCGTGAGCGAGCCGCCGAACACGAGCCAGGCGCCGGCCGCCCAGACCACGAGCAGGCCCGCCTCATTGGCCAGGCTCACGAGGGGCCCGAAGAACGCCCAGATCACGTTGACCCGATCGTTCGCTACGAGCACGTCTTCGTTGGCCTCGGCAAACCGCTCGCACTCCCTCCCCTCCTGGGCGAAGGCCTTGACCACCCGGATGCCGGGAATCGCGTCAGCCAGCAGGCTCGTCATGTCGCCCCAGGCGATCCCGGCCCGGGCGAACCCCTGCCGCATCCGGGCCCGCACCGCGTTGACGAGCCAGACCACGAAGGGAAACGGCACGAGCGTCACCAGCGCGAGCTTCGGACTGATCCAGACAAGCACGCCCGCGGTGAGCACGACCAGGAGCACGTTCGACGAGAAGTCGATCAGGTGCATCGAGAGGAAGTTGTTGATCCGCTCGGTGTCGCTGCTGACGCGGGAGATGAGGTCGCCGGTGCGGCGGACCGCGAAGAAGTCGAGCGACAGCCCCTGCATATGGGCGTAGGTGCGGGCCCGGAGATCGGCCGCGATCCGCTCGCTCACCCAGGCCAGCGTCCAGGAGCGGGCCCAGGAGAGCAGCCAGGAGATGATCGCAGCGGCGGCGAGCATGCCGAGATACCACCAGACGAGACCGAAGGGCACGGCCTGGCCCGACTGCCGGGGGATCAAGACATCGTCGACGAGCGGCATCGTGAGATACGGAGGCACCAGCGCCATCGCCGTGCTCGCCAGCGAGAGAAAGCAGCCGACCGCCGCCATGCCCGCGTGGCCGCGGGCGAACCCCAAGACCCGCATGAGCGGCCGCCATGAACCTGCGCCGCCGGCCGCCTCCTCGTCGTCGCCCCACCGCGGGTCGGCGGCCGTCTGGCCGTCGCCGCCGGTCGTCTCGCCGCGGTGGCGATGCCGCTCCTGCCAGGCCACGGCCAGCCCCTGCACCTCGGCTGCCCGGGCAGCGGTGAACGGCCAGCTCGTGTCGGGCAAACCCGGCCGCTGGAGCGTGAGCCGACCGAACGCCGTCCCCATCCTGACCACGAGGGTCGCCCCGTCGGCGAGATCCCAGGCCGAGGCCGGTGCGAGTTGGTCGCCTGCGATCGGCTGCTGGACGAGCAGCCGCGAACTCGTCAGCAGCATCCGGCCTGCCGCATACCGGCCGCCAGGATCGAGGTCGAGCCGACAGCTTGCCAGCACCGTTTCGCCGGCCCGCAGCCCGTCCGCCACCCCGCCCGCCAGGTCAGCCCGGCCGCCATCGGAAAACTGGGCGGGAGGGTCGGCTGCGGCCATGTCGGGAGAAACCCCCTCACTGGGGACGGAAATCCGCGGGTATTCGGGGAGCCCGGGCCCGGCAGGCAAGCCACGAGGCCCGGCCAGGCGGCAGGCTCTGGGGAGGCGGGGGCTGCACTTGCTTGCGGACCCCCTGCCCACCTTCTACCATTTTCCAGAAGTGAAGCGGCGGAAGTGCCCGGAAAGCTGAAAATCGCGAAAGTCGACCGGGTTGAAGTGCCGTTCGAAACGCGATTGTAGAATTGCAAAAATTTCGTCGAAAGCAGTCCTGCCCCGCCTCAGCATCCCCGAGAT
>JBJOHE010000160.1:0-21479 GCA_046047895.1 Planctomycetota bacterium
CACGCCCGCTTCGCCGAGCACATAGGCGGCCGTCGCCAGGGCATCCGCCTCGGCCGCCGTCGGGGCGAGCACGGTGGCCGAGATCACGCCCTCAGCCGGTCGGCCGGACCGCGGATCGAGCAGGTGCCCCAGCCTCCGCCCGCGATCGACGAAAAACTGCGTGCCCGATCCGCTCGTGCCCAGGGCCCGGTCGCGGAGGGTGAACGTGGCCAGCCGGCGGCCGGGGCGGAGCGGATGCCGCAGCCCTACCCTCCAACCACCGCGGCCAGGCAGGGCCGGCCCCTGCGTGCCGAAGGCCCGCACGCTGCTCTGTCCGCCGTGCACGAGCCCGCTCGGTACGCCGGCCGCGAGCAGGTGGTCCACCGCCCGGTCGACCGCCCAGCCCTTGCCGATCCCCCCAGGATTCAGCGTGGCGCCGAGAACGGCGAGTCGAGCCCGGCAGCCGTCCGGGTCGAGTTCGAGATGCCGCGTGCCCGACGCCGCCAACGCGGCGGCAAGTTCCTCGGCCGCGGGCGTGCGGCCCTGCCGCTCGAAGAATCCCCAGGCGCGCACGAGCGGGCCGGCTGCGATGTCGAAGGCCCCGCCGGTGCGGGCGTGGAGATCGCGGGCGAGCGCGAGCAGGGCGAAGGTGTCGGGCGAGATCGCCACCCAATCGCCCGCCGCGGCGTTGATCGCGGCGAGTTCGCTCGCGTCGCGGTAGATGCTGATCCGCGACTCGATCTCGTCCACCAGGTCGAGGGCCTCGCAGCCGAGTTCGGTCGCCTCGGTCACCTCGCCGGCGTTGAAGGCCAGCTCAAACCGACAGCCCATCGCCTCGCGGCTGATCATGATCGTGTGGAGGTCGGGCCCGGCCGTCATGGTGTCATGGCGTCAGCGGGGCGCGAGGCCGCGGTCGAAGGCGTCCTGGTCGCGGCGGAAGACGGCGAGCGTCGTCTCGAACCGCTCGATCGGGATCCGGTAGACCGGCTTCTCGGCGGTGTGGGCATGGCAGTGGGCCACGAGCAGCCGGTAGAGAAACTTGAACAGCTGCCGGGGCACCCGCAGGCTCCGCAGGCCGTCGATCAGCCGCCGCTCGTCGACCGAGTCGTCGAAGAGGGCGCCGAGCGTGGCCGGCGGATCGCCCACGCTCGCCGACTTCACCCGCATCGAGGCGATGTCGTAGAGCGTCTCGCCCGACCATTCCAGCGCCGGCACGAGGTTCTGCTTGTCGAGCCGGGCCCGCTGGTTGAACTGCTCGTTCTCCCGTTCGATGAACCGGTAGAGCTCCTCCGGAAGCAGGAGCTTGAAACCGAGGCCCGGCGACTTGAGAAACTTGTTGTCGAGCAGCGGCCAGATCACCAGCCGCATCCGTTCGGCCGAGCCGTTGATCAGGTGGGGCTCGTCGAGCCGGTCGACGATCACCACCATCCCGCTCCAGCCGAGGGCGGCGAGCAGGCCCTGGAGCTTGGCGAAGAGTTCATACCGGTCGTCGCTGCGGGCATGGGCCGGCAGCGGCTGGCCGGCGAGATCGACCTCGGGCATCGCGGCCAGGGCCCGGGCGAGTTGGCCGACGGTGCGGTTCCCGGTTCGCATGCTGCCGACGATCCGCCAGGCCCGCCAGTGGCTTTTGAGCCGCCGCAATCCGGCCGGAATCCAGGCCGCGCCCAGCAGGGCCCAGGGCCACCAGCTCCCGGCCCAGGCGAGCCGGCCGACGCCGGCCCCGATCGCGAGGGCCACGACCAGGGCGGCCGTCACCGCGAGGCCGAGGAGCCGCGGCCAGCCGCCGAACCGGCCGTGGTAGCCCGTCCGCTGCTTGAGCCGCCGCCACCGCGTGGGAAACGACTCGGCGGTCGACTGGTCGTAGCAGGCGGCGAGCAGGGCGAGGTCGCGGGCCTGCGGCCGCGAGATCCGCGGCGGCTGCGGTCCCTCGATCAGCCCGGTCACCAGCTGGGTGACGGCGAGCGAGAGGATCGCATCCATGTGGTCCCAGAGCTTCCAGTGGGCGAGCGACCGTTCGACGGAACGGCTGCCACCAACCCGGCTCACGAACCGATCAAGGAAGGGATTGAAGTCGTCGTAGAGCACCACGAACGTGCGGGCGTCCGGGTGGCTCTCGTTGTGGCGGTCAAACTGCCGCACCATCTGGAGCTTGAGCGCCGTCTTGCCGCTGCCCTTCTCGCCGAACACGATCGAGGTGCTCGGATCGGACGGACTGCCGAGGATCTTGTCCCAGGCGGGATGGAAGGTGGTCTCGAGGCAATCCCGCTTGAAGACGGCGTCGGTCTGCGCGTCTTCCTCGGCGAAGGGATTGCCGGCGATCCCATGGTGCTCGAGAAACTCCTGAACCTTCATCGAGCGGGCTTCCCCGCGGGCACCATCCCTTCGAGCATCGTCTGGAAGCCGGCGGCATGCTTTCCGACCGTGGCGGCGGGGCCGTAGAACTTGATGAAGTAGTTGCCGGCCTCGGGAGTGATCACGATGGCGGCGAGCATCCGGTAGTCGGGCCGCTGGACGGTGGGGCCGCCGGCGAACGGGCCGCCCGGCTGGTCGAGGAAGGTGCCGGTGATGTCGACGATCGTCACCTTGCAGCCGGCGATCTCGAGCTTCTTCGTGGCAACCTTCTCCTTCGTATCGCCGCCGTCGGGCTGGGAGAACTGGCCGGCCCAGCGGTCGATGTTGGCCTCCACCGAGCCGCCGGCGCCCATCACAGTCATCCGCCCGGCCGGAGCGTCACCTTCCGAAGGGATCGCGAATTCGGTCTCCACCATCATGCTCTTGGGCCGCACCTGCTCGAAGCCTTCGGGTGCGGCCAGCGAGAGCGAGCCGCCGGCGATCGTGAAGGCCGGGGCAGCCGCGGCTGCGGGCTGGCCGCAGGCCGGCCAGGAGACGAGCGTCGCCATAACCGCCAAACCGGCGGCAGCAAGAGCGACGAAGCGGCGAAGGCCGCGGGGGAGTTGCGACATGGAAACAGCTCCTCGGAGAACGCGGGAAACCAGACTTCGGAATCTAGCATAGGCCCCCTCCAGCCCGCGATGACCACGATTCCGCAGCTCGTCGGCCGCTCCTTGCCCGAGGTCTCGCGGCGATTTAGTCTCCCTCCTATCGGCTGGGGTCGGCGGAGGCCCGCCTTCAAGGCCCCGCCGTCCCCCCGCCTGTGCCTGTCGTTTCCGTCGAGGAGTGTCCGATGCCGCGTTCCGAGAGTCTCAACGGCCAGCCCGAAACCGAGCAGGAGGAGGGTCCGCTCGAGATCGCGCTCGTCGGGGATCTCACCGACAACGAATCGGATCTCACGGAGCGGCTGCTGGGCATCCAGCCGGGGGGCGAGTGCACGATCTATTTCGACTCCCCCGGGGGCAGTCCCTACGCCGCGATGTCGCTCGTGGGGCTGATGCGACTGCGTGACATCCGGGCCACGGGCGTCGTCACGGGCGAGTGCTCGTCGGCGGCCCTCTGGCCGTTCGCGGCCTGCCAGCGGCGGCTGGTGACGCCGTACAGCGTGCTGCTCTTTCATCCGATGAAGTGGCAGAGCGAGGAGCACATCGGCATCCGCGAGGCGGCCGAATGGTCGCGGCACTTCGCCGACCTCGAGCGGGAGATGGACGTGCTCCTCGGCGAACTCTTCGGCTCGTCCCATGAACTCCTGGCCGAGTGGATCCGCACCCACCGGTACGTCACCGGCCGCGAACTCGCGGCGGCCGGCCTGGCCGAACTGATCCCGCTCCAGCCGCTGGCGCCGGTCAACGCCTGAGCGGCCGCCCGATGTGAGCCGGTGCTTCCACCGTGGCCGGCCGGTGATTCACCGGTAGCCGCCGTGGCAATCGGTGCAGGCTTTGGAGAGCTCGCCCGCGGCCGCCCGGGCGGCGTCGTAGTTTTTCGACTCGCAGGCGGCGCGGACGGCGACCGCGGCATCCCGCATGGCGGCGGCGAAGCCGCGGTAGGTGTCGTCGTCGTTGTATTCGAAGTCGGGCTGCTGGATCACCTCGCCGATGGCCGCGACGAGTTCGGCCTCGTGGACGACGAGATCCCGCTGCTTGCCAAACTCGCCGGCTGAGGCGAGCCCCGCCGCGAGCCGCTTCTCCGCCTCTTCCAGCCGGGCCATCAGCGCGGGCCGGGCGGCCACGTTGCTCCAGAGAAAGCCGTTTTCGTTCTCGGGCTTCCGTCGCGGCGGGTTGCCGTCGAGCATCCCGGCGAGATCCTCGAGGCAGAGCTTCGCCTCGGCGAACGATTGATCGGTGCCCACCTTGCAGTTGAAGCCGGCCCGGCCGAACAGCCGGCGGGCCGTGTCGGCGTCTCGCTGCCAGCGGATGTCTTCGTCGTGGGCGGCGATCAGGCCGAAGGCCAACGCAAGCGTCGAAAACGCCCGGCGGGCGGAGTCGTAGCCCCCCCCCTTGAAGGCCGAGGGGTTCGTGACCGCGGCGGCGACGGCGTCCTTTTGGTCCTTGATTTCGTCGGTGAGCGTGTCGCCCGACACAAGCGTCGACCACTCGAATCCACCGGCGGCCCGACCCGTCGTCGCGGCCGCTTCGCCTCCGGAGGCCAACGCCTCCGCCCTGGCTCCGCTGAAATCAGGCCGGGGGCCGACGAGTTCCCGAAAGGCGTCGGGGGCGAAGATCCCGGTGCTCGCCGCATCCCATTCGGCCGCCGGCGGGCGGCTCCGCGGAAATGGTCGTGGCGGCTGATCCTTGGCGGCGAGGGCCGCCCCGGCCATCGCGCCGAGGCCGATGGCTGCTAGCATCCAGCCGCGTCGCTGTCCGGGCATGCCAGTTCTCTCCTTGCGGGAACCAAACCGCGGGATGGTCCTCCTGCTGCTCGACACCTTTTATTGTAGCCATAGGCCCGGCAGAAGCGGCCTTGACCCAGCGACCCCGGGGCGTCAGTCTCCCCGCCCCTCCGGCCCGAGCTTGGCCGAGGCACCCACCCCGGAGCCGCCCGTCACATGCCCACCTTGACGCTGTCTGGAATGGTCTCTCGCATGCTCACGGCCGCCGCGGTCGTGGCCTGCCTCCAGGGCTGTTCGTTGGCTGCTCCGGCGGGGGATGCCACCGGGCCGGCCAAGCAGACCGTGGTTTCGTTTCTTGAAGCCATCAAGCGGGGTGATGACGCGACCGCCCGGAACATGCTCAGCGTGGCGGCCCGCACCAAGACCGACGAAATGGGAATCGCGATCGCACCTCCCGTCGCCGACACGGCCACCTACGCCGTGCGGGAGTGCGAAGTGGTGAGCGACGCCGGCGACATCGTCCATGTGGGCACCACCTGGACCGACGTCGACGGCGAGGGCTTCCAGACCAGCGAGAACGTCGTCTGGGTCGTGCGGCTCGACCCCGAAGGCTGGCGGGTGGTCGGCATGGCGATGCGGGTGTTCGAGGATCTGCCGCCCCTGCTGCTCGACTTCGAAGACCCGGAAGACATGCTCGCCAAGCAGGAGATGGTGGCCAAGGAACTGGAACGCCGGGCCACCTCGGGCCAGCCAGCCGGACCGCAGACGGCCCGGCAGCCCACCGGCCCGCAGCAGCCCGCACGACGCTGACAATGCGAGCCTCGAGGGTAAGGCAGGCCGAGCCGCCGGGAACGGTGGGGCTCTTATGCCCATCCACCTGGGTCACCGGTGAAGGAACTGGGTAACCGGTGAAGGCCTTGGCCTGATCGACCAGTGGCCGCAGGCTTGCAGCCTGCGGATTGCGGCCGCAAACGCGATGGATGCACAGGCTGGAAGCAGCGCCCCATCGGGCAGGCTACAAGCCTGCCCCCACAGGTCAACTGGAACCCGGGCCCGGAGCGTTAGAGCAATTCCCGAATCGGCTGGCCGCCGTCGACGAGTTTGATCGGTCGACCCGATGAGGCCATGTTTTCAACCGCCGGGTCGATGCCCAGGCTCGCGCAGAAGGTGGCGAACAGGTCGGGCACCGTGACGGGGCGGTCGGTCACCTCGGAGCCCGAGCGGTCGGTCTGACCGATGATCCCGCCACCGGCCACGCCGCCGCCGGCGAGCAGGGCGTTGAAGCTCCGCGGGAAATGGTCGCGGCCGCCGCGGGGATTCACCTTGGGCGTGCGGCCGAATTCGCCCATCCAGATCACGAGCGTGTCGGCGAGCAGGCCGCGGCGGTCGAGGTCACGGATCAACGCGGCGGCGGGTCGGTCGACCTGGCCGGCAAGGTCTGCCACCTTCGCGAAGTTGTCCTGATGCGTGTCCCAGCCGTTGGAGACCACCTCCACGAAGGGCACTCCATGCTCCACGAGCCGCCGGGCGAGCAGGCAGCCGGCCGCGAAGCCCCCCTCGCCATACTCCGCCCGCACGCTCTCGGGCTCGGCCTCGACGTCGAAGGCGGCCATGTCGCTCGAGAGGATCATCCTGGTGGCCCGCTCGTAGAGGGCCGCATGATCCGCCGCCTCACGGGGCAGATCTTCCGCGAAGCCGGCGCCGAGCCGGTGCATCAGGTCGAGCCGGCGGCGGTGCCGCTCCTCCGGCACGACGGCCGCGGTGTTGGCCGGGCTCTGCGTGGCGTCGCGGAGTTCGAAGGGATTCCACTGCAGTCCCAGAAGGCCCGCGCCTGAATCGCTCCGGCCACGGCCGCCGATCCGAACCACCGGCGGCAGGTCGCCGGCCTCGCCGCCGGCCTGCGCCGCCAGTTGGCTCGCCACGATCGAGCCGAGCGTGGGATGGCGGGCGCTGGGGTTGGGCAGGTAGCCGGTATGCAGGAGGTAGCTCGCCCGTGGATGGCTGCCCTCCTTGCTCGTCATCGAGCGGATCACTGCCAGGTGGTCGGCCATCTCCGCCATCCGCGGCCAGTGCTCGGCGAATCGCATCCCGGGCACGGCCGTGGCGATCGCCTTCGTGCCGCCGCCGTTGGCGTGGCCCTCGAGCGGGCTGAAGGTTTCGAACTGGGACGGCCCCCCCTGCATCCAGAGCAGGATGCAGGCCTTGCCCCGCTTGCGAAGACTGGCGGCATGGGCCGACGCGAGATCGGCAAACGGCAAGGCCCCGGCAGCGAAGCCCGCGGCTGGCAGCAGACGAAGGAACTCACGACGGCTCTTCATCGGTCACTCTCCAATCGCACCACGACAGTGAATTTCAGCACCCTGTGTAACGCCGCCTCGGAGGCGGCAAAAGTCGCGTCGCGGGCGAGGATACGCCCCCATGCTCCGCGAGCGTTCGCCGATCTCCGAGCTTCCGGGCTTCAGCCACCTGCGCCGGTCCCCTCTTCCATCACGATTGGTCGCCGGGAAAGGCGACCACACCCGAGCGGCAGCGGCCAGGAATGGCCCTGCCGCTATTTTCGGTGAATGAACTCCGCGCTGTTCACCAGGGCCCAGAAAATATCTTCAAAGGCTTCGCTGCGGTCGCCCGCCTCCTGCACATGCGCGAGGCAGACTGCGATCTCGTCGTCGGTGGCATGGCGGGCGAGCGTGCGGAGGTGAAGCTCGTCGGCCAGCTCGCGATCGTCGGGATGGTTGCGGAGCAGCCGGCCGAGCGGCGTGAACGGGCGGTCGCCGTCGAGTGCCCGAGCGAGCTGCTGGCCATTCATCAGGAGAAGGACCTGCGGAATCGAGCCCTCGATCTCATCGCGAGGCAGGCCCGGGTCGTAGCCGAACACGGCATTGAACACGGGCCGCGGCCCGGCGAACTGGCCCCGCCGAGCCGGCTGCTGCCGGCCGGCCAGCGTCGCCTCGTCAGCCCCGAGAGCGGCGAGCACCTCGGAAAAGAGCTGGTCGGCCCGGAGCCGCTGGGGGCAGCTTGTCGCGGCCGCGACCCGGCTCGCATCGGCCCGCGAGCGGCTCTCCGACTGATAGGCGGGCGTGGTCATGATCGCCCGAAACAGGAGGCGGAGGTCGTGGTCGCCGGCCACGAAGTCGTGGCAGAGCGAGGCCAGCTCGTCAGCCATCCGCGGCTCCCGATCGGGGCCGAGATCGTCGATCCCCTCGTAGAAGCCATCGCCGACAAGTTCCGTCCAGATTCGATTCACGATCCCGCGGGCGAACCACTCGTTGGAGTCGGCGGTGATCAAGGCGGCCGCCTTCGCCCGCCGCTGACGATCGGGCGTCCCCAGCGGAACCCCGCCTCCGCCGAGGAAGAACTGCGGCTTCATCACGGTGCCGGGCAGCGACGGGTCGTCGATGTCGGGCATCTCATGCTCGAGGTCGCCCCGCCGGGGGTTGTCGGGCCGCTTGCCCCGGCCGGCCCGCGGGTCGCGGTCGAACGAGGCCACCTCGAAGCGGTCGAGGCCTTCGCCGGGGCCCCGGCGAATCGCGATCCGAGGGAAGAAGGCCGCGAACTCGTGGAACTGCTCCCGCTTCCAGCGGTCGGTGAAGTGGTCGTGGCACTGGGCACACTGGATTTGCACGCCGGTGAACACCCGGGCGATTTCGGCGGCGATGTCGGCCGTCTCGCCCATCTGGGCGATGATGATCGCCGTCTCGCCGTGCTCCGAGGGCAGGCCGGTGGCGGTGATCACCTCACGGGCGATGTCATCCCAGGCCGCGGCCTCCCGGAGATGGGACGTGAAGAAGGCCTCGACCGCAGGAGCCATGGCGATCGCCCGCTCGTCGCTGCGGCGGTAGAGGATCACATCGCGGAAGTAGCGGGCCCAGTTCGTGGCCCAGGCTGGATCGGCGAGGAGCCGATCGATGAGGGCCGACCGCTTGGAGGGCGATTCGTCTGCAAGGAAGGCTTCGATCTCGGCCGGCGAAGGCTGGCGGCCTACAAGGTCGAGCGAGGCCCGGCGAAGAAACGTGGCGTCGTCGCAGGCCGGCGGGGCGATGCTGTTGGCCGCAGCGGTTCCGGCAAGCACGAGTCCGGCGACCGCGAGGCCGAGGCCAGCCAGGCGCCCAGCGAAAGATCGGCGGATGATGGCAGCGGGGCTCATATCGGATTCAACGCCGCAGCGGGGGCTGGGTTGCGGCCGGGAGACTGTTCCGGGCGGTCCTCCCAGCCGCCGGCCACGAGGGCGGCAAGCAGCCCCGCGAGGGCCAGGCGGTAGGCCACGAACGGCCAGAGGGTGTGGCTCGTGAGCATCCTCAGGAGCCAGCGAATCGACGCATAGCCCACGATTCCCGCCACGGCCGTGCCCACGATCGCCGCCGTGATGTCATCGCCGGTGGCCAGGATTTCGTGCCGGGCCTTCCAGGTTTCGAGCAGCCCGGCAGCCCCGACGGCCGGCAGTGAGAGGAGAAACGAGAAACGTGCGGCGGTGCGGCGGTCGAGGCCGGTGAGCATTCCGGAGGAGATCGTCGTGCCGCTGCGGCTCGCTCCAGGCACGAGCGCCAGCACCTGCGCCAGCCCCATCCAAACCGCGTCGGCCAGCCGCACCCCCTCGAGACCGTCGCGTCCCGCCTCGCCCCGGCGGGCCCGCCCGCGGGCGACGAGTTCGGCCGCAACCATCAGGATCGTGGCCCCGAACAGGGCCGCCGCCACGACGGCGAGCTGCCGGGCCCCGCCGCGGATGAATTCCCGGGCCGTCAGGCCGACGACGACGATCGGAATCGTGCCCAGGGCAATCATCAGGGCCACCCGCGACTCGATCGATCCCCAGGGCCGGCCCGAGCGGAGGCCGGCGAAAAAACCGGCCAGGATCGCGGCGATGTCATGCCGCATCGCGATGCAGACGGCGGCAAGCGTGCCGCACTGGATCAGGGCGGAATAGGCGGCCCCCGGATCCTCCCAGCCGACCAGGGCTGGCACGATCCGGAGGTGGGCCGTGCTCGAAATCGGCAGAAACTCGGTCAGGCCCTGCACAATGCCGAGCACGACCGCTTCCAGGAGAGACATGGGGTGGCACCCGGGCCGAGGGTTTCCGTCGCAACGCCGCCGGTTATACTCGCGAGCTTTCCTGTCGCCCCGCATCCCTGTTTTCGCCCGATCCCCACGCGGGGTCGGAGGAGTTTTCCGCACCCCATGTTCCGCAACCTCAGCACCTTCGGCCTGCCCCTCTCCGGACGCCCCAGCGAACTGATCGAACTGGCCCTGTCGTTCGGCTTCGACGGCATGGACATCGACATCCTCGATCTGCAGAAGCAGGCCGAGGTCTACGGGGTCGAGCACGCGCGGCGGCTGATGGTGAGCGCCCGGCTCAAGAGCGGTTCCTTCCCGCTCCCGGTGCGGCTCGACGCAGCCGACGCGGAATTCGAGGCCGATCTGGCCGCCCTGCCGGCGATTCTGGAACTGGCCACGGCGGCCGAGGCGCCCCGGGCCGTGGCCACGATCGCCCCCGGCTCCGACGAGCATTCCTTCAAGGATTTCTTCGAGCTCTACCGCACCCGCCTCCACACCATCGGCGACATGCTCGCCCCGCACGGAATCATGCTCGGTCTCGCGATCGAGCCGGAGGCTGCCGCCCGGGCCGAACTCGCGATGCCCTTCATCCACACCTTCGAAGGGCTGAGTGGCCTCGTGGCCGTGGCCCATCCACAGATCGGCGCCGTGGCCGACGCCTGGGCGATGCATGTCACAGGCGAACCGGCCGACATGATCTCCAAGCTTCCCACCGGGCGGCTCGTCGAGGTCCGGCTCTCCGACGCGCCACGGTCGGTCGAGGCCTCCGCGCTCACGGCCGCCGAGCGGCTGATGCCGGGCGAGACGGGCGTGATCCCGGCTGCCGCCATCCTGGCTGCAGCCCAGGCCGCGGGCTTCGAGGGCCCGGTGACGCCCTGGGCCGACCGTTCCACGCTCGCCGGCCGTGGCCGGGAGAAGATCGTGCGGCTGGCGGGAGAGCGGATGGAGCAGGCCTGGAAAGATGCCGGCCTTCCGATCCTGCCCCGGTGGTTCGCCCCAGTGGCTCGAGACCAGTTTGGTCGGCCGATCGAGGAGGTCGAGGCTGAGCTCGCCCAAGTGGTGGGTGCCGACGCGGAGCCCGAGGCCAAGGGCTGACCGATTCCTCCCGGCTGCTGGGTCAGGCCGCGGGCCGCTGCAGCCGCTGGGCGGAATCGACGACTGTCGGCGATGCATTTGGCGGACAATCGAGGAATCCGGCCGCTGGGAGGCCGCCGGTGTTTCGCAGGTCGTTGATCCGGGCCTCGGCCCGGCGTCGCGCCTCCTGATCCACGCCGGCGTCGCTCGCCATGTAATGGGTCTGCGAGGGCAGGGCAAAGCTGCAGCCTGACTCCGTGACGACGTCCATCACGGCGAGGAAAACGTCTTCTTGGATGACAAGAAACGTTGACCAGTCGGTGGTCTCCGCGAGCGCGAACAACTCGACGTCGAGTGAATACGCCCCGTAGCCCACAAACCGAACTCGGACGCTCGACGAGTCGATCCGCGGATGATGCTCGAGCAGTTGCCGCAGGGAGGCGAGGAGGTGCCGCAACTGGTCGGCCGAGGTCTCGTAGCGGAGGCCGAGCATCGTCTTGAGGAGAATCCGATCGCGGCGGGCGAAGTTGATCAGCCGGAGCTTGGCAAACTCCGAATTTGGGATCGAGATGATCGTCCGGTCGAGGGCGCGGATCCGCGTGGATCGCAGGCCGATCTGCTCCACGGTGCCACGGTGCTCGCCGAACTGGCAGGCATCACCGATCCGCACCGGCTTGTCTGCGAACAGCACCAGGCCGGCGATCAGGTTTTCAATGGTGTGCTGCGCGGCCAAGGCCACGGCGAGCCCGCCTACCCCGAGCCCGGCGATCAGGGGCGTGACCGAAATCCCCATCGAGTCGGCGGCCTGAATCACCATCCAGGTCGTCGCCAGGACCGAAAGAATTTGGAACCCCAGCCGCACCAGTTGGGTGTCGACCGTGCCGGGCCGCAGCCGTCGGGAACGGATCAACGCCTCGCCGACCCTGGTAAGCACTTCCTGGACGATCACGACGCAGCCGCCGAAGATGCCCACCCGAAGCGCCGTCTTGACGACGAACAGCACATCGCCGGTGATCCGAACCTGCTGGGTCAGAACCGTGTCGAGCGCCAGGCAGGTTCCGATCAACACCAGTGGCGCCGCGAGGGTCAGGGCCCCGGGCACGAATCCCGGGCGGCCCGCTGAGCGCCGCGCCACGGCAAAGGCGGCCGTCACGACCGTCAGACCGACGGCCAGGAGCAGGCCGGCCGCCACCCATTGCCAGACGGCCACCTCCCAGAAGCGACGGCTGGCCCAGACCGGCATGCCGTGGATCAGGGCCGGCGGGATCATCCATCCGGGCGCAGCGACGTAGAGTTCGTGAAGGCCCGGGCTCCCCGCGTCGGCCCGGTAGGGCAGGTGCTTCACCAGCGAGTAGAAGCCCTCCGCACGGCCCACGGTATCGGATGAGAACGCCCACTCCCCGGCCCGTGGCCCATCACGCAGCCGCACGATCGTGATCTCGGTGCCCGGCAGCCGCCAGCGGTCGAGCTTCTCGGCGGCAACGAAGTCGGCGTCGGGGATCTCGCGAGGCGCGGGCAGTTCGATCCGGTCGAGCACCTCCTTGAGGTTGACGGCCGCCTGCTGCCGCTTCGATTCGACGAGCGACGGCGCCACCGCGGAGAGATCGAGGCAGGTGCCAACCTTGGCGATCCGCCTCCTCGTTCGCTCCCGCCGCTCGAGGGACGGCGGACTGTTCACGAGGTCGGCATGAATCGCATCGATGATTCCCAGAAAGCTCGAAAGCGTTGCCCGCGGGCTCGAGGTGTCTGCCGGCGCGAGGAGCTGCTCGTCACCGGCCAGGCCCGGCCGGCCGGTCATCACCATCACAACCAGGGCGAGGGCAATGCGGGACCAGAGGCAAAGCGGGGCAGGCAACGGCGGGATTCTCGGGGCCAAAGGGACACCGAGCAGGGGAGTACCAGCGAATCATCCGCGGGGTCAATCGCTGCCGGTGCATGCTGACACGCCCCGGGTCACGCAAACCCCGCAGCCTGCCCGACCTGGTCCGGCCCGGCCGAAGCTCAGGCTCCTTCGCGGACCCAGACCACCCGCGGTGTGCCCCCGCCGCCGCGGGCCGATCCCTTGATGAATTCCGAGACGTAGCGAAGCTGCTTCGCGGGGCGGTCGGGATCCCGGAAGGCGTCGCCCTTCTGCAGAATCGGCAGCTGGTCGGGCATGCCTCCGAAGGCGCGGGTGCCCGCCGCCTGGCAGGGATGCCAGCAGCCCGCACCCGCCGAGTCTTCGAGATAGAACTCCGGATAGCAGTGGCCCTCCACCCAGACGGTGCGGGCGGGGATGCCCTGAGAGCGGCAGGCCGCGATGAACAGGCAGGTGAGTTCCTCGCAGTCGCCCCAGCCGTCGTTGAGCGCCCTGCGGGCGCCCTTCAGGTCGCCGTTGCGGTATTCGACCCTCTCCCGCACTGCGTCGTAGATCGCCTCCACGCGGGCCCAGCCCTCGTGATCGGCGGCGGCTTCCTTGGCAAATCTGACGATTTTGGGATCGCGGGCCTCGATGTAGGGGCCTGGGCCGAGAAACACCCGCAGGCTCCGGTCGGGCTTCTCGGGAATCCGCCACTGCGATGTGGTCTCGGGCGGAAGGATCGCAGCCCGCTCAAGCTCGTAGGTCATCACGGCGTATTCCTTGCCGCCGGCCGGGAGCGACGGGATCGAGACCACCATCTGCTGCACGCCCCCGCCGAGGGGCCGGTAGTGAAGGTCTCGGACGCCCTTCGAGACCTCCTCCTTGACGACCCGCACCTTCTGCTCCGGCCACTCCGCCGGCACCGGCAGCGTGGCATAGAGCCCCCCGCAGGGCCCGCCTTCCGCCGCGACGATCACCCCCACGCGGTACCGCAACACGCGGACATCGCCCAGTTGTGGCGGGAGCGTGTCGGCCTCGGCCTCCTGGAGCTGGGCCCGGGCGAGACCGGGCATGGCCAGGACGGCGGGCAGGGCGGTGAGTAGGCGGCGGCGGCTGAGCATGGATGAAAGCCTCGTGCAACGACGCTGATGGCATCGTCCAGCCGGAAGATCCGGGTCAAGTCGGCCAGACCAGGGTGCGGATCGGGGAAAATGGGCCGTTCGCGGGTTCTCCGCGATTGTTTGGCGTTCCGTGGGCTGCTACACTGCGAGGCTCGCTTTCGTGGCCCGTTTTCTGCCCCGTCCCCCCAACCCTGGTTTTTTCCCGAAACCCCCCACGCATGGTCAACCGCAACCTCATTCGCGAACTTGAACTCGGAGACGATCTCGAACAGGAACTGGAACTCGCCCTGGCTGGCGCCGGCGAGGAGGAATACGCGATTGGGGCCCCCACGCTCTCCGTGAACGCGGTGCTCGAGGGGCGGGTGTTGCGGGTGGATGACGAGTTCGTCCTCGTCGACGTCGGCTACAAGAGCGAGGGCCACATCCCGCGAAACGAGTGGGATGAGAACGAGCCGGCCCCGCAGATCGGCGACACCGTCAAGGTGCTGCTCGAGGAATTTGAAGACGGCGGCCTGGAAGAGCAGCGGGGCCTGATCACCCTCTCCAAGCGCAAGGCGCGGCGGATCGAGGATTGGCTCCGCGTGATGGAGAGCGTCAAGGAAAACGACGTCGTCACCGGCTTCGTCACCCGCAAGATCAAGGGCGGCCTGCTGGTCGACATCTCGGGCGTCAACGTCTTCCTGCCCGCCAGCCAGGTGGACATCCGCCGGCCGGCCGACATCGGCGATTACTGCGGTCGCGCGATCCAGTGCCTCGTGCTCAAGATCGACGAGGCGCGACGAAACATCGTGGTCTCCCGCCGGGCGCTGATCGAGCAGGAGCGGGCCGAGCGGAAGAAGCAACTGATGGAGACGCTCGAGGTGGGCCAGGTCCGCCGCGGAATCGTCAAGAACATCGCCGACTTCGGTGCCTTCGTCGATCTCGGCGGAATCGACGGCCTCCTCCACATCACCGACATGTCCTGGGCCCGAATCGGCCATCCCAGCGAGATGGTACAGATCGACCAGGAGGTCGAGGTGCAGGTGCTTCACATCGATCGCGATCGCGAGAAGATCGCCCTCGGCATGAAGCAGCGGACTGCCAGCCCCTGGAACAAGGTGGCCGACAAGTATCCGGTGGGCACCGTCTGCCAGGGCACGGTCGTCAACGTGATGAGCTACGGCGCCTTCGTGAAGCTGGAAGACGGGGTCGAGGGCCTCGTGCACATCTCCGAGATGAGCTGGACGAAGCGGGTCAGCCATCCGAGCGAACTCGTCAAGCCGGGCGACGAGGTCGAGGTGGTGGTGCTCGCCATCAACAAGGAGAAGCAGGAGATCTCGCTGGGCATGAAGCAGACCCAGCAGAATCCCTGGGAGAAGGTGGCCGCCGACTATCCCCCCGGCGCGATCGTCAAGGGCGTGGTTCGCAACCTCACCAACTACGGCGCCTTCATCGAGATCAACGACGGCATCGACGGCCTGCTCCACGTGACCGACATGTCGTGGACGCGGAAGGTGACCCACCCCAGCGAAATGCTGGAAAAGGGCCACGAGGTGGAGTGCAAGGTGCTCTCCGTCGACCAGCAGCGGCGGCGAATCGCCCTCGGCCTCAAGCAGATGGCCGACGATCCCTGGAGCGGCGACATCCCCTCCCGCTACAAGCCGGGCGACGTGGTGAACGGCACGATCACGAAGATCACCAACTTTGGCGTGTTCGTGGGCCTGGAGGACGGCCTCGAAGGCCTGCTCCACATCTCGGAACTCTCAGACGACAAGGTCGAGAATGCCGAGGAACTCGTGAACGTGGGGGATCCGATCGAGGTCAAGGTGCTCCGCGTGGACACCGATGAGCGGAAGATCGGGCTCTCGAAGAAGCGGGTTGGACGAGCCGGCGGCGACGACGACGAGGAGTGACGGCTGCTGGGTGCGGCGGCTTCGGCTTCAGTCGATGACTGCCAAACTCTCGACCGGCCCCAGCCACTCGCCCCCCGCTTGGCCCGCGGCCACTCCGGCCTCGACCAGATGCACTGCCCCGCCGCGGACGATCCGGTCGGTCCCCGACCCGACGGCTGTCTGCCCGGATATGACCACCCGTCTCGGCGGCCCGGCGGCGGCGAGCGGTCGGCCCTCGCGGGTCACGGCGGCAGCCTCGTAGACGAGCGCCCCGCCGGCCGACGGATCGACCAGATCGAAGACCAGGCAGCGGTGACGCGTTGATCCAAGCCACACGACCACGCGGTCGCCGGCCCGGAGATCGGCGAGCACGACGGCCTCAGGACCGCCGGCCGGCGGCTTGAACTCCGCGACCGGCAGGGAGGCCGCGGGGGAGGGTGCTCCGGCGGCGGACGATGGGTCGATCGGCGGGACGGCCGGCTCGGCGAGCGGGGGCAGACCTTCGTCCAACTGGGCCTGCGCCGACGAATCTGCCGGAGGCCCCGGAGACAGCGGAGGGACGGCCTCCGCCGGCGGCCTGTCCGACTGAGTGGGCTGAGCCGTTTCCGCAAACGCGAGCGCCGGAGCCGAGGCCACCTCGGCGGTCCCGAGCACCCGCTGTCCCCGCTCCGCCAGCCAGCCGAGATCTCCCGTGAGGGCGAACCCACCGACGAGGATGCCGAGGGCGGCGAGTTTGGCGAGGAGGTTTTGCATCGGGATTCCCGGGGGCGACACTGGCTTCCATCCGGGCGTCTCACCCGATACCAGCCCGGCAACTATGCCCCCTGCCTCCGAGCCGTCAGGCTGAAAACCCGCCGTCTTGGCTGAAGGAACCGGTCGCGTGGTGACGGTCGTAGCGGCGAAGCGAGTTTGGATGAGGCCGATGCGATGTCGCGCCCCTGAGGGAGTCGAGGAAGCTTTCGTCGAGCCTGTGTTCTGGTTGGCCGGTGGGGGGAGGAAGCTTTCGTCGAGCCTGTGTTCCAGTTGGCCGGTGGGGGCAGGCTTGTAGCCTGCCCAAGTGCGGGCTGCTTCTGAACCGGGGAAGCCCAGCCAGAGTGAGGCCGGATTCCGCAGGCTGCAAGCCTGCGGCCACGGGTCGATCAGCCCGAAGCTCTTTGCTGGCCAGCGGCATGCCGCAGGGGTTTTAATGGCGGACATGTCGCAGCGTGTGAAGTCAGCTTTGACCGAAGCAGGGAGCGGTGGCGATCCCCAGGGAAACCGCCTGGTGCGGGTCGCGCTGCTCACGCCGAAGGGCCGCGGCGCGCTGGCCGTCATCGGAGTGGCCGGGCCGGCGGCCTGTGAACTCGCGGACCGCCTGTTCGCGGCTCATGGCGGCCGGCCGCTCGCGGCCCGCGCCGACGGCTCGCTTTGCGTGGGCCGGTGGCACGGCCAACACGGCCTCGAGGCGGCTGGCGAGGAACTCGTGGTGGTGCGGCGGTCGGCCGAATCGCTCGAGATCCACTGCCACGGTGGCCTCGCCGCCCCTGAAGCCGTGCTCGCGAGCCTCGAGGCCGTCGGGGCGATCCGGCAGTCGTGGCAGACCTGGGTCTCTGAAGCTACCGAGAGCGAGGTCGACCGTGAGGCGAGGCTGCTTCTCAGCGGCGTGGCCGGCCCACGAAACGCTCGGATTCTCGCGCGGCAGCTCGCAGGCTGCCTGGAGCGAGAGATCGAGCGAATCGCGGGGCTTGAGCCGGGGCCCGACCGCGCGGCTGCGGCCGAACGCCTTCTGCGAGCATCCCGGGTCGGACTGCGCTTGGCCGAGCCCTGGAGGGTGGTGCTCGCGGGACCGGTGAACGCCGGCAAGAGCAGCCTCGTCAATGCCCTGGCAGGCCATGCCAGGAGCATCGTGTCGGCCGAGCCGGGCACGACCCGCGATCTCGTCACGACCCGAGTCGTGCTCGGTGGCTGGGAGATCGACCTCGTCGATGCGGCAGGCCTGCGGCCAGACGACGCGGAGACATCGGCCACCGAGCGAGCCGGCATCGCACGGGCCCTGGCGGCGGCGGCCGGGGCTGATCTCGTCATCCGCGTCGAGGCCTTCGAGGCGGGCGAAGCAGCCTCGACTCCGGCTGGTGACGGTGAACTGCGGGCGGTTACCAAACGCGATCTGGCGCCGGAGAACTGGCAGCCTTCGTCCGACCTGGTCGCCACGAGCGCGGTCACGGGCTCTGGGATCGCCGAACTGGCAGCGGCGATCGTGGCCCGGCTCGTGCCGGAGGAGCAAGAAGATCCCGAGCTGCTTGCAGGCCCGGTGCCGTTCACCTCGCGACAGGTCGAGCTGCTCCAGCGGCTCGGCACCATCGACCCCGGCACACGCTGGGGTGATCAGTCTCTCGAATCCTCCGGCTGCCCAAGGCAGTAAAGCCGGCGATCCGTGCGGACAAAGAGGCGACCGGCGGCGATCGCGGGCGATGCCATCAGCATCTCGTCCTCGGCCAGGAGGTTGTGGGCCACAAGCTCGAAGACGGGGCCCGCGCGGACGACGAAGGTCTCGCCGTATTCACTCGCACAGAACACCAGCCCGTTATAGGCCCAGGGAGAGGCTGTGAAGGCCCGGCCGCCGGGCAGGCGTGCCTTGCGGTAGTGTTGCGCGCCGGTGCGGGCGTCGTAGCAGGCCAGGAGCCCGCGGTCGGAAAGCACGTAGAGTTCGTCGCCGTAGACGAGCGTCGACGGGTTGTAGGGAGCCGCATCGGTTCGGCTCCAGGCGATCGCGTCGCTCGCTGTCGCATCGGTGGCGAGCGTGAGATCGCCGCGGGCTCCGGGCCGGATCGCCCAGATCGGCCGCTGCCGGTCGAGCACGAAGCCCGAACTGACAAACAGCAGGCCGTGGGCCGCGTAGGGCGTGGCGATCGTGATCTCCGATCCGCCGCCAAGCTCCCAGAGCAGCCGGCCGGCGAGATCGTACGACCGCGTCTTGCCGGTTCCCGGCGTGACCAGCTCGGTGCCCAGCGGATGCTCCCAGACGAAAGGGGTCGACCAGTTGCTCTTCTCGTCGCGGGCAACCCGCCAGATTTCAGCTCCGGTCGCGGCATCGAGCGCGACCAACGTCGAATTCTCCTCCGCGTCGGACACGAGATACAGCCTCCCCGCATGCAGTGCCGGCGAAGCTGCCGGGCCCCAGTCGGACCGCAGGGCTCGCGGAATGCATCGATACTCCCAGATCCGATCTCCCGTGGCGGCGTCGAGGCAGAACACCCCAACGTTGCCGATCGCCGCATACACCCGCCGGCCGTCGGTGACGGGCGTCTCGGAGGCGAGGCTGTTCTTGACGTGGATCGGGCCGGGCGGAGGCCCGGCGGCCACCTGGACCTCCCAGCAGGTGAGCCCCGTTGTGGCGTCGAGGCAGGTCATCAGCCAGCGGACGTGCCCTGTCGGAGGATCTGAGCGGTCGCCACCGAAGAACAGGCCTCTGCGAGCGTCCTCAAGCGGCGTTGCCGCCAGGGCCGTCGTGACGTAAACCCGGCCTCCGCTGACGATCGGCGACGACCAGCCTCGGCCGTCGAGTTCGGCCACCCAGTGGACGTTCTTTCGCTCGCTCCATTCGCTCGGCAGCCGGGGATCGGCAGCGGCGATGCCCCGGCTGCCCGGTCCGCGAAAACAGGGCCATGAGTCGGCAGCCCGGGCGACCTCGGCTCGGAAGCCTGTCGCCAGGACGACGATCATCGCGAGACCCGGTAGCAGCCGGAAGAGGCTCGCCGCTGGACGGAGGATCATCGTGGAGCACTCCTTTGCCCGATTCACACCGCGATTCCAGAACCTGCATTCCCTGCAGGCCCGGCCGATCAGGTCTCGCCGTCGCTGGCCTTCTTCCCGCGAAACAGCAACTTGATCGGCACCTCGGAGTAGGGCAACTCCCGGTGGAAGGCATTGATCAGATACCGCTTGTAGGGGTCGCTGATGCTCCTCGGGGCACTCGCCGAGATCACGATCGTGGGCGGCCCCACCTCCACCTGAGTGGCGAAATAGAGCCGCACGGGGCGGCCGCGGGTGTCGGCGGGCGGTTTGTTGGCATCGACCGCCTCGCGGAGCACGTCGTTGAGCCGCGGCGTAGGCACGCGGGTGTGGCTCTGGCGGTAGAGCCGCTGGGCCTTGTCGATGGTGGCCTTCACGTTGCGGCTCCGGGTGGCGGTGACGAAGGCCACCGGGGCCCAGGGCATTGTGCGGAAGGTGTCGCGGAGATACTGGGTCCACTCCCGCTTCTTGACATCCGCGGCGTAGAGATCCCACTTGTTCACCACGAACACCACCGGCTTCGCCTCTTCAGTGATCGTGTCGGCGAGCTGCTTGTCGACCTTGCCGATCGGTTCGGTGGCGTCGAAGAAGAGCAGCACCACGTCGGCCCGACGGATGCTCCGTTGGGCCCGGTGGAAGGCGTAGAAGTCGATGTCGCTCGTGCGGCTCTTGGCCCGGCGGAGGCCGGGGGTGTCGATCGCGAGAAAGCCCTTGCCGTCGACCTCGAACCGCACGTCGATGCTGTCGCGGGTGGTGCCGGCGACGGGGCTCGTGATCACCCGCTCCTCGCGGGCCAGGGCGTTGACGAAGGTGCTCTTGCCCACGTTCCGCCGGCCCACCATCGCGAGCTTCATCTCGGGCAGGTCGGCGGTGGTCGGGTCGTCGGCCGCAGCCTCGGGCAGCCGCTCGAGAATCGCGTCGACGAGCGGCCCGCGGTTTCGGTGCTGCCGGGCACTCACAAGCAGCGGCTGACCGAAACCAAGCGGGGCGAAATCGGCCGCACCGGAATCGAAGCCGGGGGCGTCGGCCTTGTTGGCCACCAGCAGCGTGGGCGCACCGAGCCGCCGCACCCGCCGGGCCACCTCCTCGTCGGCCGGCACGAGCCCCGCCCGCACGTCCACCACGAACAGCACCACCGCCGCCTGGCCGAGCCCACTTTCGATCTGGGCGTCGATCTGGGCGGTGAGTCCGTCAGGATCGTCGAACCCCATCCCGCCGGTATCGACGAGATCCACCACTCGGCCGTCGAGTTCGATCCGCTGCACGAGCCGGTCACGGGTGACGCCGGCCGTGGGATCCTCGATGGCGATCCGCTTCTCGATCAGCCAGTTGAACAGGCTCGACTTGCCCACATTGGGGCGGCCCACGATCACGACCTGAGGAAGCATGCGGAAAGGCTTTCGGCGGGGAGGGTGCTATCCCGGGCCGGCGGCTGGTCCCAGGGTCTGGCGGATCGTGTCGCGGGTGACGGGGCTGATCACGCCCTTCTCCGTCACGATGCCCCGGATCAGCCGGGCGGGCGTGACGTCGAAGGCTGGATTGTACGCTGCTGCTCCGGCCGGCGCGGCGACCACGCCCAGCGGCGCCACAACCTCGGCTGCCGACCGCTCTTCGATCGGGATTTCAGCCCCGGAATCGAGGCTGAGATCGAAGGTGCTCGACGGGGCCGCCACGAAAAAGGGCACCCCGTGGGCGGCGGCGAGCACGGCCAGGCCGTAGGTGCCGATCTTGTTGGCCGTGTCACCGCAGGCCGTGATCCGGTCGGCCCCCACGATCACGGCGGCAATTCGACCGGTGGCCAGCAGGTGACCGGCAGCTGAATCGACGAGCACGGTCACGGGGATGCCCCGCTCGACGAGTTCCCAGGCGGTGAGCCGGGAGCCCTGGAAAAGCGGCCGGGTTTCGTCGGCGTAGACGGTGAACCGGCGGCCGGCATCCCAGGCGGCGGTGATCACGCCGAGGGCGGTGCCCGAGCCACCGGTGGCGAGGGCTCCGGTGTTGCAGTGGGTGAGGATGTCGCCCTCCGGTAGCACGGCCAGGCCATGGCGGCCGAT
>JBJOHE010000161.1:0-9472 GCA_046047895.1 Planctomycetota bacterium
CGACATCGGGGAAGCCAACGACGTCGGCCCTACCCATCCAGCCGTCGTGGCATCAATGGAAGCAATCTTCGCCGATGCCCACGTGGCCCGCGGTGGCCCCTGATCTGCCAGGAATCGTTGAAAGGATGTTCGCGATGCCGTTCCTCACCTGCCGCTGGCTCGTCATGCCAACGGCGAGCGTGTGCGTTGCCGCTACCCTGAGCCTCCCGGTCACGGCGGCCGAATCCGCGGGCTCGGCTGCAGCGGCACCTGAAACCGTCGCCAGCGGCACGGTTGTGGCCCGGTGTGGCGCTGGATTCCTTGAAGACATCGAGGGGCATGCGGTGCTCCATGTCGCCGGCTCCCCCTACGAGATCGGCTTTCAGCACGGCCGACTGCTGCGAGATCGGGTGCAGGCCGTCGTCCGTTACCTGCTCGACGTGAAGGCGAAGGACATGACGATCGAAGCGGCAGGTCTGCCGCTCGTAGGCCCGCAGGCGGTGATCGGCCTGATCCAGGCGACGCAACAAGAGTTCATCCCGAAGTGGTACGACGAGGAACTCCGTGGCCTGGCCGACGGCTCGGGTGTGCCGCTCGCCGACATCCGCACCTGCAATTTCATCCCCGAACTCTTCCATTGCTCAGGCTTCGCCCTCTCTGGCGATGCGACCGGGAACGGTCAGACCTACCACGGCCGCGTGCTCGATTACGGCTGCGACTGGAAGCTCCAGGAGCATCCGGTACTGATCGTGGCCAGGCCCGATGGGCGAATTCCGTTCATCAACGTGACCTACGCCGGCTTCATCGGCTGCGTGACAGGGATCAACGCCGAGCGGATCAGCGTCGGAGAGATGGGAGGGGCTGGCCTCGGCAAGTGGCGGGGGGTGCCGATGGCGATCCTGATGCGGGAGGCACTCGAGCAGGCGGAGACCCTCGTCGACGCGGTGGCCGTGTTTCGCGACCAGCCGCGGACCTGCGAGTACTTCTACGTGATCGCCGACGGCAAGACGGGCGAGTCGGTGGGGATGGAGGCCGGGGCCGACCGGTTTGAGACGGTGCTGCCCGGCGAGGCGAACGAGCGGCTGCCCCACGCCGTGTCCGACGCCGTGCTCCTTTCCGCCGGCGACCGGTATGAGCGGCTCGTGAAGCGGGTGCGGAAGGTTCACGGGGCGATCGACGCCGGCGTCGCGCTGCGGCTCATGGATCGGCCGGTGAGCATGAAGTCGAATCTCCACAACGTGTTGTTCGAGACCTCGACCGGCCGGTTCTGGGTGGCTCATGCCTCACCCGAGGGTGCGCCCGCCGCCGAGCAGCGTTACCGTGGCTTCGAGATGCGGGCCTTGCTCGACCGCGAGTGTCCCGTCGACGTGCCATCCCTCCCTTCGCCCATGCCGCATGACGCCGGCGTGGCTGTCGCACCGGTGACACCCTGACCCTCGAATGATCCGAGTCATCCCCACGAGGTTTTTTCAATGATCTCGCACACGATCCCGCCCGCTCCCACAGATCCGTCCTCTGGTCGATCCCTGCGACGGACACCTGACGCCGACGATGGGCCGGTACGGATCGACCGTCGTGCCTGGATGATGGCCACGGGAACGCTCCTGGTCGGAGCCGCCGCCCAACGGAGCGGGGCCGCCGGCCCGAGCGACCGGATTCGAGTGGGGGCGATCGGCGTCGGAAACCGCGGCCGGCTCCTGCTCGAGCAGCTGCCGCCCGATGCGGAGCTCGTGGCGATCTGCGACTGCAACCTGCCGCAGGCCCGCAGCTTCAAAAAACAGAAGGGGGGCAATTGGAAGGTCTATCAGGACTACCGCGAGCTCCTCGACCGGAACGACATCGACGCCGTGATCGTTGCCACCGGCGACTTTCAGCGGGCGCTTCCCTGCGTCCACGCCTGCCAGGCTGGCAAGGACGTCTACGCCGAGAAGCCACTCACCCTGACCGTCGCCGAAGGGCGAGCGGTGGTGAACGCCGCCCGGCGTTACGGGCGGGTGTTTCAGGTCGGCACCCAGCAGCGTTCGATGACGATCAACCGGCTCGCCTGCGAGTTTGTCCGCCATGGCGGACTCGGGACGCTCCGCGAAGTCCGGGCGATCAACTACAAGGGTCCCAAGGACAGCCCCGAACCGTTCCCGTCCGCCGAGACGGTGCCCCCCGGGCTCGACTGGAATGCCTGGCTGAACCAGGCCGCGGAGCGGCCCTATGCGGGCAGCTGGATGAACTGGATGCAATGGCGGGACTTCGCCGGCGGCGAGATGACCAACTGGGGCGCGCATGGCGTCGACCAGATTCAGTGGGCGCTCGGGGCGGACGAGACTGGTCCCGTCCATCTGGCACCGTTGGCCGACGCCCCCGACGGCTCGCTGCTGGCCCGCTACGCCTCGGGGGTGGAGGTGCGGTTCATGCTCGAGCAGGGCCCGATGGGCGGGGCTGTGTTCATCGGAGACAAGGGCAAGCTCGAGATCAATCGCAACAAGGTCACCTCGAACCCGCCGGAGATCGCTGCCGGCATTCTTGCCCACGTGGACGTGGCGGCCGAGGAGATCGCCTGGAGCGACCAGACCGCCCTGTGGCAGGCTCAGCAGCATCTCCAGAACTGGCTCGACTGCATCCGTTCCCGGGAAAAGCCGGTGGCCGATGTCGAGATCGGCCACCGTTCGATTTCGGTTTGCCATCTGGCGAACATCGTGCGCCGGCTCGGTCGGCCGCTTGATTGGGATCCCGTTGCCGAACGGTTCGTGTCCGACCTCGACGCCGACGGGCTGCTGTCCCGCCCGCGGCGGGCCGGTTTTGAACTGCCCGATGCATGAACCTGCTTTCACGGGCCGCAAGACCCGTCGTTTGGCAACGACTGCCAGTGTCTCACTTACGCGACAAAAACCGAGGAATTCCGACGATGCATGAAAAACCCCCAGCAGTCATCCTCGCCCTGGCCGTCTCCGCCGCCGTCGCGTGGATGGCGGCTCCTGGCTCCTGTTCTGCCGCCGAGGCGGATCGACGGCCAAACCTCCTGCTGATCGTGGCCGATGACGCAACCTGGAGCGACTTCGGGTTTACGGGCAATCCCGAGGTGCGCACGCCGAATCTCGATCGGCTCGCATCGCAAGGCATGCGGCTCGACCGGATGTTCACTCCCGCCACCACCTGTTCACCGACGCGGCACGCGCTCTATACCGGGCTGTACCCGGTCCGCAACGGAGCCTATCCCAACCATGCCCAGTTGCGGCCCGGGGTCCGGAGTGTCTTCACCATGCTGGCCGATGCCGGCTATCGGGTGGGTCTGCAGGGCAAGGAGCATGTGGCGCCGCGGGAGTCGTTTCCCTATGAACGGGTTTCGCCCAAGAACATCGATGACTTCGAGCCAACCCGGGAGTTTGTCAGCCGGCGGCCCGACCAGCCCTGGATGCTGGTGTTTGCCTCGCACGATCCGCACGGGCCGCACGACCGCGGACCGCAGGATCAGTACGATCCGGCCGCCCTCACGGTGCCTCCCTATCTCCACGACAACGCCCAAACCCGCCGTCAATTGGCGGGCTACTACGCGGAGATCCAGCAACTCGATTGGCAGGTGGGGCAGCTCATGGCCCTGCTCGACGATGCTGGTCAGGCCAAGGAGACGCTCGTGATCTTCGTGAGCGAGCAGGGCAGCAGCTTTCCCTACGGCGGCAAATGGAGCGTGTACGACAACGGCATCCGGGCGGCATCCATCGCCTGCTGGCCAGGTCGAATCGCGGCCGGCACGGAAACCAAGGCCCTGCTTTCGTATGTGGACATTCCCGCAACGTTCCTTGACGCCGCGGGTATCGATCCAGTCTCTGTCGAGACCGGCTGTCCGGATGCGACCGGCTCCCGGGTGATGGACGGGCGAAGCTTTCTTGCGGTGCTGACCGGGCAGCGGGCGACCTTCCGGGATGCCGTCTTCGCCCAGCATACGACCGTGGGCATCAACGGCTATCGGGAGCCCTACCCGATGCGGGCAGCTCGCGATGGCCGATACAAATACATACGCAATCTGGCGGCGGACAACGAATATGCGATCAACGGCATCCACCGCGGCCAGCCGATCGAATCCTGGCGGGAAGACGCCCGTGACGATCCTGCCCTGGCCCAACGGGTCGCGTGGCTCTCTCGACGGCCTGCCGAGGAACTTTACGACCTGGAGGCCGATCCGCTTGAGACCAGGAACCTGGCCGGGGAGCCCGGCGTCGCCGATGCCCAGCGGCGGCTCTCCGCCGCCCTCGACGGCTGGATGGAGCAGCAGGGAGACCGCGGCATGGCGACCGAACTTGAGGCGCTCGACCACCAGACCGAAAAGCGGCGGGCCAAAGATGCTGCGGCGGCCGGAGGGTAGCGGTGATCGTGGATGACGGTGGAGATCAGATCGGCGACGCGTGTGAGGGAGACTCGAGGGCAGGCACAGCGCAAGGTGCACGGTTACCGCTCGCAGTCGAACCGGACGAGGCCGCGGCTGCCGCCTTCGGACACAACGTCGAGCCCCCAGTCGAACCCGTGTCGGCGTTCCGGGTCGGCTGCGGAATCGGGCGTGTAGAGGCCGGAGGAGGAGTTGGGAAACTCGCCGACGGGGTGAAATCTGAGCCCGTCAGACGACCAGAGGATCGCTGGCGAGACTTCACCACACAGCGCGGCCAGTCCGTGGTGATGACGCCAGAGCGAGAAGGCATGGCCGGCAAACAAAGGATTGTCCGGATGCTTGAGGTAGGGCCCAGTGATTCGGTCGGCGGTCGCTACGCCGATCCGCGTGTCTCGCGGGCCTTGGTCATGCCGCCGGCTTTTGAAGAACAGCCACCAACGGTCGTTGTGGAACACCACGTTCGAATCGCCGAGCATTCCGGAATCCCAGGCTTCGGGGGCGGGGCTGCGGCAGAGCACCGGATTGCCTTCCCATCGCCGCCAGGGCCCCCGAGGATGATCTGCGATCGCGAGTCCCAGATCTCGGCTTGCCAGGTCGCCGTCGCGGAAGCCGGTGTAGAAGAGATAGAAGCGACCCGCGTGTTGGACGCAGAAAGGCGCGATGGCCCCGCTCTCATCCCAGCTCCCGGCAGCGCCGCGGCCGACCACCAGCCCGTGGTCCTCCCACGTCAAGCCGTCGGCCGACGAGCCGGCATGCACTGCGACCTCCCGATGGTCGCCCCGATTGTGGGTGTAGAACACCCAGAAGCGGCCGTCGTGGGCGATCACGTTCGAGGGGTCGTGGCGGTCGAGCCCGGCCGTGGGTCGGAAGACCGGGATCGGTGTGATTCGCTTCCGGGCAGTCTGGAGATCGCTGGGAATCGCGGTCTGGCCTGGGGCTTCGGCAGCCTCCGCCGTGATCGAGGTCGCGGTGAGGATCAGACACAGTATGCAGATCAGCGGGCCGGTCGATCTCCCCCTACCCATGATGCCGCCTCCGGCCCGGCCCTGATTGGTTCCACGACATGCTCGCCTACGATCCCCTCCCCGTTCGGAGATGTCTATAACCCCCTGCTGGTCATTTGCAACTCGATCCGGTCTCGTCGGAGCATTCGCATGCTGCGGGTCATTGCGGTCTGTCTTCTCATGGCGGCTGTGATGCCAATGCAGGCGGAGGAGCCACCGGAGCCATCCCAGCCCAAGTCCATGGCAGCCGACCTCCACGCCCCGGGACAGTTTGAGCATCATCCCGACATCAGGATCGAGCTCTGGGCCGCCGAGCCGCTGGTGATCGATCCGGTCGCAATCTCCTTTGCCGCTGACGGTAGCTGTTTCGTGGCGGAAATGCGGGACTATCCGTTTGGATTTGGCCCCGACCGACGGCCCGGAGGTGTGGTGCGACTGCTCCGCGACACCGACGGAGATGGAGCGGCCGATGCATCGACCGTGTTCGCGACCGGACTGAGCTTTCCTACGTCGGTGCTGGCTTGGGCGAGGGGCGTGCTCGTGCTCGCGCCGCCCCAGCTGCTGTATCTGGAAGACACTGACGGTGACGGTGTGGCTGATCGCCGCGAGGTGGTTGTCGAAGGCTTCGCGCTCGGCGTCACCGACAGCAACGCCAACAGCCTTCGGTTCGGCCTCGACGGGTTCGTGCATGCCGCCAATGGGGGCAACGGCGGCCGGCTGCGGTTTCCCGGATCGTCGGACGGTCTGGTGACGCTCGGGCGGGCCGATGCGGCCCTTGATCTGCGGCGGCGGGTGATTCACCGCACCTACCAGACGGCGGGGGGCTTCGGCCTGGTCAGCGATGCGGCCGGCCATCGCTTCGCTACCTACAACATCGATTACTTGCAGCAGCAGATCATTCCGATCGAACAACTCGAGCGAGCTGACGACCTGGCGGCCTTCGATGGCACCGAGAACATCTCAGACGGGGGGCCTTCAGCCCGGCTGTTTCCGGTCGTCGCGGCTTCCACGCGGGTGAATCACCCGGAACAGGCGGGCCGCTTCTCCTCGGCCGGCGGCACCGGTTTCCTCGACGGCACACCCTTCGCTCCCCGGCTCGCCAGGAGCGTCTTCGTCTGCGACGTTGTGACAAACCTCGTGCATCGCGATCTTCTCCGGGAGGAGGGGCCCATTTTCCGAGCCGCCCGGGCGCCGGAGGAAGAGGGCTGCGAGTTCATCGCTTCGCGGGATCCTGCCTGTCGTCCCGTCGGCCTGGAGCATGGCCCCGACGGCGGCATGTATCTGATCGACATGCAGCGGGACGTGATCGAGCACCCGGACTACATTCCGGCCGCGACGCTTGCCACACTCGACATCCGAGCCGGCAGCGACCGCGGCCGAATCTACCGGGTCGTACCCCGCGGCGGGCTCGAATCGGCAGGGCGGCCGGTCGTTGAACTTACACCGGGAGAACTGGTGGCCGAACTCGGCCATCCATTTCGCTGGCGGCGAGAGACGGCCCATCGATTGCTCGCCGAAAAGCTCGACGGCGGTGCGCGGGACCGCGAGAAGCCGGCTGGGGCCGGAGGGGCGACCGAAGCTGATGGAATCATCGGCCAACTCCGGATAGCGCTGAAAACGGCCGGTCTCCCCGAGGCCCGGCTGCGGGCGGGATGGCTGCTGGCGGTGGCCGGCCGTCTCGACGACCACGACGTCGAGCGAGCCCTGGCCGATGCGTCGCCGGAGGTTCGAGAAAACGTGGTGGCCTGGCTGCGGGAGCGAGAAGATGCGGGCGGACGGCTCGTGGCCCTGCTCGATGATCCCCATCCGCGGGTGCGGTTCAACGCAGCCCTCGCCCTCGACGGCCGGTCCGAGGCGGGAAAGGCCGCGGCCCTGAGCCGCATGCTGAGGCACGACCTGTCCCACGCCTGGTCTCGCCGAGCGGTCGCCCTGGCCGTGGACGACGAGGCAGCCGACCTGCTCGCCCTCGCCTGGCAGGCCGCCGGGGAAGCGGACGAGCCTGCGTGGCGGGAGGCTGTTCGTGAACTCGCCTTCACGGCCGCCTCTGCGGCCGGGCGGCAGGATCGCCTCGACGACCTGCTCGACCAGATCGAGCCAGATGCGGCCCCGCACGCGGTCGAACCGCTCCTGGCAGGCCTGCTCGCGGGCTGGCAACGCCATCCGGAGGCGGTGGGTGACAAGGCTCGGCTCACCGCGCGGATCAGCAGATGGAGCGGGCCCGCCTGGTTGGCCGCTGGCGGCCCACACGTCGTCGCCACGCTCCTCGATCTCGCCGCGGTCGCGTCGGTTGATCACGCCCATCTGCCGCCTGCCCTCGGCGATCGGATTGAGACTGCCAGGCAGATCCTCTGCGACGACGTCGCGGATCGGCCTGCGGTGGCCGAACGTCGTGCAGCGGTCGAGATCTTGATGCGATCGCCGGGATCGGAGGCGACCGACGGCCTCGTGGCCCTCCTCTCGCGGCCGGAGCCGGCCGACATCCAGCGAGCGGCCATCGACGGACTCGCCCGGCAGCAGCGGCCCGATCTGGGGGAGCGGATCGTCGCCGCCTGGCCGCGGCTCAGCCCGGCGATCCGGCCTCAGGTGGTGGCCTTGCTGGTGTCCGACCGCCGGCATCATGCCCCGCTGCTTGGGGCTATCGAATCCGGTGGGATCAGCCTGGGGGAACTCAATCTCGACCTCGAGCAACGGCGGGCGCTGCTCAATCGGACGAAACCCGATCTGGCTGCCCGGGCGGCCAGACTTCTGGGCGATGAGGAATATGCCAATCGGCGGCCCTTGGTGGCCGAATGGCTCGCCCGGATGCCGGCTGAAGGGAATCCGGACGAGGGGCGGGCGGTGTTTCAGGAACGGTGCGGGTCGTGCCACGTCGCCCATGGAATCGGCCATCGCGTGGGGCCCGATCTCGAAGCGCTCGCCCATCGCAGCGTGGAGGATCTGGTGAGCCATGTGCTCGATCCCAATATGGCGATCAATCCGGGCTACGTCTCCTGCGTGATCGAGCAGGAAGACGGCCGCTGTGTGGCCGGTCTGCTGGCGATCGACGGCGCCGACGCCGTCACGCTGCTTCAGCCTGAGGCGAAGCGGGTAACCGTGCCGCGGGCCGAGATCGCCGACCTGCGGTTGCTCTCGACATCACTGATGCCGGAAGGGCTCGAGCAATTGCTTACACCGGCCCAGCTTCGATCGGTGATCACCTTCATTCAGGCTCGCTGAGCATCGCCGATCTGCCGCCCCCCACGTCGAGACGGCGACGGTTCGCTCCAGCCGACCAGGGTTCCGCTCAGCGAGTCGGCCGTCTGGTCTGCCAATACGTGGCGGCGATGCGCTCCATCTCCGCCCTGACCGACGCGTAGCCCGGGTCGTCGGCAACGTTGCGGGTTTCGGCAGGGTCCCGCTCGTAGTCGTAGAGTTCGTTCGCCAGGAGAGGTCGGTCGCCGCCTGAATTCGGCGTTTTCGCGTCGAAGGGAAACCATTGGATGAACCGGTATCGCTCCGTGCGGAAGGCGTAGCCCATCACGTCCCCCTCCGGCAGTTGTCGAGGGTACTGGCTCACGGCGGCCGGCTTGATGGCCGTGGTCGGGTCGTTGAGTGTGGTAACCATGCTCGTTCCTTCCAGCCCGACGGGAACGGGCAGGGAGGTGAGGTCGCAGAGCGTGGGAAACACGTCGACGAACTCCACCGGAGCCGTCACTCTTCCGCCGGCCTGCGTCTGATCGGGAGCACAGATGACCAAAGGAACCCGAGTTGCCTGCTCGTAATTGGTGTGCTTGCACCACATGCCGTGATCGCCGAGGTGCCAGCCGTGATCGCCCCAGAGCACGACGATGGTGTTGTCCGCGACCCCCGCATCGTCAATCGCGTCGATGAGTCGGCCGACCTGGGCATCAATGAAAGAAATGCAGGCGTGGTAGCCGTGGATCAATTCCCGCTGGAGGGGCTCGGGCAGGGGACCGTCTGGAATGCCGGTGTAGCCGCCTCGGAGTTCCCAGGAGGCCTGGAAGGCAAACTCGGGGGCACCCTCCGGAAGCCCCTTGATGGCTGCCAACGCGAAGCTGTCTCGATCGTACAGATCCCAGTATCGCCGGGGGGCACAAAATGGCAGATGTGGCTT
>JBJOHE010000162.1:0-3526 GCA_046047895.1 Planctomycetota bacterium
AGCGGCGGGGGATCGTGCCGGTCGACAGCGCCGTGCGGGTGCAGGCCTTCCAGGAGAAGCTGCTCGACTTTCAGCCGCAATCGCCGGCCGAAGAGATCGTCCACGCCGAGGCCCTGCGGCAATTCAACACGTTTCTCGAGTTCCGCCGGATGCGGCTGTTCTCCGTCCGCACCGGCATCCCGGCCGTGATGTGGTACGTGGTGATCGCCGGCGCCTTGATCAACGTGGCGATGGTCTGGCTATTCGACATGCGGCTGATCACCCACCTCGTCCTCGGTGGCCTGCTCTCGGCCTATCTCGGCACGATGATTTTCCTGATTGCCGCGATGGACAATCCCTTCCGCGGCGAGGTGAGCATCTCGCCCGAGCCGTTCGAGGATCTCTATGCCCACATGGTCGAAGAGTGACGCCCTGCCGGCGGCGGTCCCGTCGCCGCGGCTGAGCCGCCGCAGCCTGCTGGCCGGCGGGAGCCGGGCCGCCACCCTCGTCGCCGCGCGGTCGCTCGCGCCCGCCTTGTTCGCGGGCTGCTCGGCCGGCCTCCCGCAGGGCTCCGAGCCGATCGTGGTGGGCCTGCTCCATTCGCAGACCGGCACCCTGGCGATCAGCGAAACCGCTCTCCGGGATGCGGAACTGTTCGCAATCGAGGAGATCAACGCGGCCGGCGGACTGCTCGGCCGGCAGATCGAGCCGAAGAGCCCCGATCCCCGCTCCCGCCCGCTCGACCTCTTCCCCAAGCGGGCCCGCGAACTCTGCGATCGGGCCGGGGCCGCCGCGATCTTCGGCTGCTGGACGAGTTCCAGTCGGAAGGCGGTGATTCCCGTGTTGGAGGAGTTTGGCCGGCTGCTGTTCTATCCGGTGCAATACGAGGGCAACGAGGCCTCGCGAAACGTGGTCTATGGCGGCTCGATCCCCAACCAGCAGATCCTTCCCGCCATCGACTGGCTCCTCTCGCCCGAGGGCGGCAGCCGGCAGCGGATCTTTCTTCTCGGCAGCGATTACGTCTTTCCCCGGACAGCCAACCTGATCGTGAAGCGGTATCTCGCCAGCCGTGGGCTCGAGCCGGCCGGCATGGCGTATGTGCCGCTCGGCCACCGCCAGTTCACCGGCGCCGTCGAGATGATCCAGGCGGCGAAGGCCGACGCCGTGCTCTCCACGATCAACGGCGATTCCAACGTCGCCTTCTTCGCGGCCCTCGCCGAGGCGGGAGTGACGGCGGAGAACGTCCCGGTGGTGAGCACGAGCATCGGCGAGGACGAACTCCGCAACCTTCCGCCCGAGCAGGTGCAGGGCCAGTTGGCCGCCTGGAGCTACTTTCAGAGCGTGCCCACCGAAGCCAACCGAGCCTGGGTGAGCCGATTTCGCCATGAGTTCGGCTACGACAGGGTGACGAGCGACCCGATGGAGGCCGCCTATTGCATGGTGCATCTCTGGCGACAGGCGGTCGAGCGGGCCGGCGCGCTCGACACGCCCGCCGTGCGGGACGCGCTCCAAGACGACCTGCGGTTTCAGGGGCCGGGGGGCGAGGCCCGGATCGACCCGGCGACCCAGCATGCCTGCAAGCGGTTCCGGCTGGGGCGGATCCGGCCCGATCGGCAGTTTGACATCGTCCAAGAATCGGCCGACCCGATCGCCCCGGATCCCTTTCCGCAGGTGGCCTTCCCCGGCTGGCACTGCGACTGGACGGCCGACGGGCTTACCCAGGGTGCGGAGGTGGTGATCGATGGCGACCTTTGAAGTCGAGGAATCCCAGTCGATGCGCTGGGTGCGGATCGATCTGGTCGATGACGACTGCCGCACCGAGCGGGGCGCGCTCAATCACATGCAGGGAAACGTCACGATGACGGTGCCGCTCCCGTCGCTGCGGGCGATGTGGGTGTCGCTCTTTTCCGACGAGTCGATCCTCCGGCCCCGCTACGTCGGCACAGGCAGCGTCTACCTCGACTCCTCCCTGGGCGGCTACCACGTCTTTACGATCCGGCCAGGGGAGCGGTGGGTGCTCGACACGACGTGCTTCTGGGCGAGCGACGGCGAGGTGAACCTGCGGGTCCATCGCGAGGCGATGATGACGGCCTTTTGGGCCGGCGAGGGATTGCTCTGGTACAAGACCGCTCTCACCGGTGACGGCCAGGTGGTGCTGGCGGTGGACGGTCCGGTGGAAGAGGTGACGCTCGACAACGACCGGCTCGTCTGCGACGGCCCGTTCGTCGTGGCCCACACCGCCGGGATCCGGCTGCGGATGCGACGGCCGGCCCGATCCTTCTGGAGCGCCTGGCTCGCCGGCCAGGCCCGGACATTCAGCTACGAGGGCACGGGCAAGCTGCTTCTCTGCACCGTGCCTTACTGGCGACGGCGGATGGAGCTGGAGCGGAGCGGAGACGTCGCGGCCTTTGCGTAACCCCCGAGCCGGCTCCACACGAAAATCGAATGCGGCCTACGAGCCGCGGGAGAAGGTGTGGGTGATGCCCAGCGACCGGTCCGGTGCCGGATCGTCGAAGGTGATCTCCGGCAGGGCGCCGATCGCCTGCCTGAGCTCGCGATCCCAGCTCGAGCGGATGGCGCCGAGTTCCACGTCGGGCTCGCTGAACCGCCGGTAGCGGCGGATGTCGAGCTCGTCGTTGGCGTAGACCATCAGGTCGATCGGCGGCCCGACCGAGACATTCGACCGCATCGTCGAGTCGAGCGAGATCATTGCATACTTGACCGCCTGCTCGAGTGAGGTCTCCTCGTAGCGAATCCCGCGATCGAGAATCGGCCGGCCATACTTGCTCTCGCCGATCTGGAGAAAGGGCGCGGTGCGGGTGCACCGCAGCGGGTTGCCCTGGGCATAGATCATGTAGATCTGCGGCGGCTCCCCCTTGATCTGGCCGCCCAGCAGGATGTTCACGGCGTAGGCGATGTTGTCCCGCTCCATGAACGGGCCGTCGAGGGCCGAGATCTCGCGGACATGCCGGCCGACGCAGCGGGCGGCATCGTAGAAGTTCGAGACCTCCACCAATCCCTTGCCGCTGCGAAACTCCTGCTCGATCCGGGCCAGGATCGACTGGGTGAGCGAGAGATTTCCGCTCGAGAGCAGCACAAACACCCGCTCGCCCGGGATCACGAAGTTGTGCATCTTGCAGCAAATATTGACCTGGTCGATGCCGGCGTTGGAGCGGGAATCGGAGGCCATGACGAGGCCGAACTTCGTGCGGAGACCCAGGCAATACGTCATCGAATTCTCCGGAATGGGTGAGCCGCAACCCGGTAATGGCGCGGGGTTTGCATAGCTGAAGGGTAGTCGCGGCCGCCTCGTGGCGGAACCTCCCGTTCTCGTGGAAAACGACATTTGGCGGCGGCGGCGGCAAGAGAGCTGCCTTGCGGACAGGCACCGGCTGCCCGGTTCGTGCGCAGCGGAAAGTGGCGGTACCATGGCTCCCGGATCCCTGATGACCCCGACCCGTGGTGACGAGACGATGGCGGCTCCCCGGCCTGGCGGCCCTCCAGAGGAGATGCTGCTGGGCAGCTACGAACTCGGGGCCGCCTACGA
>JBJOHE010000163.1:0-3768 GCA_046047895.1 Planctomycetota bacterium
AGGTGAAGCATCGCCGTGCCGGCACGAGCCACTTGCAGGTGCGGCTCTCGAGCAAGCGGAAGCGAGATCTCCGCGGCACGGGCGTCTTGGCCACTGCCGACACCGCCCGCATCGCCGCCGCGCTGGGCAAGTACAGTTACTGACTTTAGCGCCCGGCGGGCCATCCATGGCCCCGGCGGGCTTGCCGGGCCTCCGCCCGGCCGGCCGCCTTCCGGACGGCCGATGGCGTGTAGCCTCTAAGGGGTGGCGGCCCTGCCTGCGCGGATTTTCGTCGAGGCGGGGCTACGCGGATGGCACGCGGCGCGAGGCTTTGCCTCGCTGCGTGCCTGAGGGGCGGAAGTCCAAAACGGGGGGGCACACGGCACGGGGCTGTGTGCCTGAGGGCCAGTCCACAATGGGCAGGCTACAAGCCTGCCCCCACTGGTCTGCTGGAACACATCCTTCCGGGAAAGGGCAGCCCGGGTCGGGGTTGCCCATGCCCCGGAGCGGGCCTAGGCAACCAGCGCAGCCAGGATGGCGAAGCGCAGTTGCCTCGGAGTGAGCGGAGGCCACGAAGGCCGAAGCGAACGTCCCGCGAGGGGGCATGGGTGACCCCGGCCCTTCCGGTTGACTCCGCTTCGGCCCACTACCGCGAACGTCCCGCGAGGGGGCATGGGCGACCCCGGCCCTTCCAGTTGACCCCGCCTCGACCCGCTACCCTGAACGTCCCGCGAGGGGGCATGGGCAACCCCGGCCCTTCCGGTTGACCCCGCCCTAGCCCCCTACCGCGAACGCCCCGCGGCATCGCAGGGCCGCCCCCAACCAAAGGCCCCGGGGCCGCGAAACCGGCCGGGGTTGCAATCCGGCGGATTTCAGGCAGGATTGGGAGCTTTCCTGGCCGAGAACATGGTCAGGATTCAACGCACATATTCTAGCGGGTTGTAAGTCATGCGTACGAAGAGCGTCGTGCCCCGGCTGCGGGCGAAGAAGCGGTTGTTCAAGCGGGTGAAGGGCTCTGTCGGCGGTCGCCGTCGGCTGCTCCGAACCGCGAAGGAGTCGATTGTCCGGGCGGGCGTGTATGCCCACCGCGATCGCCGCCGCAAGAAGCGGGATTTCCGTCGGCTCTGGATCGTGCGAATCAATGCTGCCTGCCGCGAACGCGGCCTGCGGTACAGCCAGTTGATCGCCGGCCTCGCGAAGATCGGCTGCGAACTCGACCGTCGCACGCTCTCCGAGATGGCGATCGTTGATCCGACCGGCTTCGATGCCGTCGTGGCCGCCGTCCGCGAAGGCCTGGGCCTGCCGGAGCCGGCTGCGGTCGCGTGACCAACGTGGCAGCCACGGAACTTGACGCGTTTCGGGCAGCCCTCGATCGCCTCCAGAGCGAGGCGACGGCGGCCCTCGGTGCCGCTGGCGACGCCGATGCGATCGAAGCGGCGCGAGTGGAGTTCGCCGGCGCCAGAAGCGGGCGACTGAAGGCGGCCCAAAAGTTGCTTGGCAGCCTTGCCGCAGGCGACAAGCCGATTGGCGGCAGGCTCTTCAACGAAGCCAAGGCTGCAGTGGCGGCGATGCTCGAGGCGGCTCAGGCCCGGCTCGGCTCAGCCCACGAGCGGCTCCCGCCAGTCGACGTGACGTTGCCCGGCGCGGTGGTTCGCCGGGGCCACGTCCATCCGGTCACCCGCACGATCCGCCAGGTGCAGGAGATCATGGGTCGGCTCGGGTTCGAGAGCGTCGACGGGCCCGAAGTTGAAGACCAGTGGCATAACTTCGAGGCCCTGGCGATTTCGCCGGAGCATCCGGCCCGGGATCCACTCGACAACTTTTATCTCGCGGTCGCCCAGGCGGCCGACCCGCTGCTGCTCCGCTCGCAGACGAGCACGGTGCAGATCCGGGTGATGGAAAACCGCGATCCCCCGCTGCGAATCGTGTCGCTCGGGCGGGTGTATCGACCCGACACCGCCGATGCCACGCACTATCCGATGTTTCATCAGGTGGAGGGCCTGCTGATCGAGCCCGGCACCACGATGGCCCATCTCAAGAGCGTCCTGCGGATGTTCGCCTCGAGCTTCCTCGGGGGCGATGTCCATGTCCGGTTCCGGCCCTCGTTCTTCCCATTCACCGAGCCGAGCGTGGAAGTCGACATGGAGTGGGGCGGCCGCTGGGTCGAGATGGGCGGGGCGGGCATGGTCGACCCGGCCGTGCTCGAGGCGGTCGGCTACGACCCCGATGCCGTCTCCGGCTTCGCCTTCGGGCTGGGCGTGGAGCGGATCGCAGCCCGCCGCTACGGCGTGGACGACATTCGCGACTTCTACCGCAACGACGTCAGGTTTCTGAGGCAATTCTCCTGATCGCGTCTTCTTCGCGGCCACCACTGATCCACGTGCTCCGATGATCATTTCAGCTTCCTGGCTCGCCGATTACGTGCAGGTGTCCACGACGACCGCCCAGCTCGTGGAACGGCTGGCGTTGGCGGGCCTCAACCACGAAGCCACCACCAGGGTCGGCGATGACGAGGCGATCGAGCTGGAGGTGACGAGCAACCGTCCCGACTGCCTCGGCCACATCGGCGTGGCGCGGGAGGTGGCGGTGCTGCTGGGCAGGCCGCTGTCGGTCCCCGACCCCCGGCCGTTGGAGGCAGGCCCGCCGGCGGCGGCCGATGTCACGGTGGCGATCGAGTCGCCGGAGATCTGTCCCTTCTACTCCGCCCGGGTGATCCGGGGCGTGCGGGTGGGGCCGAGCCCCGGCTGGCTCGTCGAGCGGCTGGCGACCCTGGGCGTAGCAAGCGTCAACAACGTCGTCGATGTGACGAACTACGTGATGCTGGAGACCGGCCAGCCGCTCCATGCCTTCGATCTCGCGAAGCTCCGCGGGGGGAGGATCGTCGTCCGGCGGGCGAGGGAGGGCGAGCCCTTCACCGCGATCAACCACAAGACCTACTCGCTCGACGAGCGGATGTGCGTGATCGCCGATGACGAACGGCCCGTGGCCCTGGCCGGCGTGATGGGCGGGGCCGACAGCGAGATCTCTGCCACGACGGGAGACGTGCTGATCGAATCGGCCCAGTTCGCCCCGCTCCCGGTGCGGGTCGCGGCCCGGAGCCTCGTGCTTGCCAGCGGGTCCTCGTATCGCTTCGAACGGGGGCCCGACCCGGCGATGGTCGATTGGGCGAGCAGGCGAGCGGCGGCGTTGATTCTCGAACTGGCCGGCGGGGTGCTCGACCAGGGGGTTGTGACCGCAGGAAAACTCGCCTCGGCGCCGGCCCTGATTCCTCTGGCCGACGAACGGGTCGGGGAAGTGCTGGGCGTCGAGGTGCCGGTCGAACGGCAGCGGACGATCCTGCTGGCCCTGGGCTTCAAACCCGACCCGGAGAAGGGGCATCGCTGGCAGGCCCCGAGCTGGCGGCGGGATTGCTTTCGGGAAATCGACCTCGTGGAGGAGATCGCCCGAATCGAGGGCTACGAACGGGTTCCGGAAAACGTCGCGATCACTGCCCGTCCGGTGGAGCTCTCGGCCCGTGAGCGAACCATCCGCCGGGCGGGTGAACTGCTCGTGGGCCACGGCTTCTGCGAGGCGATGACCCGAAGCGTGGTGGATGCGTCACTCTCGGCGTTGGCCAGCCCCTGGGCCGCCGCGGAGCCGCTGGTGATTTCCCCCGCGCTGGTTCGCGGCGCCGATCAGCTCCGGCGAAGCCTGCTGCCGAGCCTGCTCGAGGCCCGAGGCGGAAACGTGGCAGTGGGCGTGACCGACGCCGATCTGTTCGAAATCGCCCGCGGCTACCTGGCCCGCCCC
>JBJOHE010000164.1:0-2946 GCA_046047895.1 Planctomycetota bacterium
GCCGAGCCGTCGAAGTCGGGCCGGATCGAGAGCCGGTCGATCCGCGTCGCAGCCGCCGGCTCGATCCAGACCGTCTGCCAAATGCCGGTGATCGGGGTGTAGTAAATGCCTTCGGGCCGCCGCACCTGTTTGCCCCGCGGCTGCGAGCCGGCGTCGGTCGGGTCGGCCACCGCCACGACGACCTCCTGCTCACCGTCCTTGAGCGCGTCGGTGATGTCGAAGGAAAACGGGTCGTAGCCCCCCTTGTGCTCGCCCACTTCCTGGCCGTTGACGAACACGGTGGCATGCCAGTCGACGCCGCCAAAGTGGAGCAGGATCCGCCGCCCCTTCCAGTCGGCCGGCACGGTGAACGACCGCCGATACCAGAGCCGCTCCTCGGGGCTCACCCGCTTCATCACACCGGAGAGGGCTGACTCAATCGGAAACGGCACAAGGATCTCGCCCTGCCAGTCGGCCGGCTTGGCGGCTTCGCCCGGGGCGATGGCGTAGTCCCAGATGCCGTTGAGGTTCTGCCAGTCGGGGCGAACCATCTGAGGCCGGGGGTATTCCGGGAGCGGCGCGACCGGATCGACATCGGCCGCCCAGCGGGTCATGAGCGGGCCCTTCGCCGGCTCCCAGGCAGCCGCCTCGCGGGCGGCGAATCCCACCGCCACCACCGCCAGGCCACAGAGTCCGCTGACCAATCCACCCAGTCGCACACGACCGACCATGCAAGCCTCCCTCGAATGACCAGATCGAGCCGCCGGGAAGATGAGCGAAACCCCCGCAACACCGGCTAAAAAACAACCTGCAAACCGAAAACCTAAACGACGTTTAGAAACGTATCAGCGCGACCCAGGTTTGTCACCCCCACCCCCGAGCCGGTCCCAATCGAAGGCGGGACCGGAGGCCGGATCGAATCCTCGGAGGTGAGCCCGCTCGGCCTCGGGCCGCTCAGCAGGCCGACGGTAGAGCCAGGGATCAGCTCCGAGGACCTCCGTGAGAAGAGCGGCCAGCGGTGGGTCGTGCGCTCGAACGTCGGCCGCCGAATTGATCGTCCCATGAACGGCGTCGCGGGTGCGGTTGCAGGCCAGCCAGCTCTGCACTCCCTCCGCCCAATACTCCGCCGGATTCTCCCGGGCGTAGGTGCCATCCCACCGGCCTTCGGCCTCAGCCTGGCGAAAGGCGGCCTCGAGCCGCTGCTGAAATGTCGGATCGACCACAGCCAGGCCCACCTGATGCACCGTGTGGGCGAACTCGTGGATCAGAATGTTCTCCCGAGAGTAGGGGTCGCCCGGCAGACAGAGCAGGTTTTCCTCGCCGCAACTCGTGACGGGCAGTTCGGGCGAGCCACCGAGCCCGCGGGCTCGGCGATTCCAGAAGTCGGCCGGCTCCATCCTCGCGTGCTCCGGCACGTCGGTCGTGAACTCGTCGTGGGCCATGACTACGACCCGAGCGTCGGCGCGGGCCAGGGCCGCGGCGAGGTCGGGCCTGCGGGCGAGCATGTGGTCGATGATCCAAACGGCCTCGGCGAGCGCCAGCGGATTGGTGTGGCCTGAGGCAACGACGGGAATCCCCCCGGCAGCCTCCGCCGCCTGGGTGTACCAGTCGCCGAGGCCCAGCCGGTCGCGGACCGCATCCGGCACCGGGCCGACCGCACCACCCTGGCCAGTGACCTCATCGGCACCCGGTGACCCACCGGCCGCCACCAACCCGACGAGCGCCGTCAGCACTCCTGCGCGGATGTTGCTCATGATTGGATTCCCCCGGCGGCGGGTGCTCATGATGGGAACGTTCGAATTCGTCGATGACTCCGGACCTTCAAAACCGCATTTGGCCCGCGGACGAGTGGGGGCAGGCTTCCAGCCTGCCCGGATCCGGATCGTCTTATGGTGAGGCCGTTGCCCTCGGAGATCGAGACCGCATTCCGCAGGCTGCAAGCCTGCGGCCACGGGTCTTCCGGAAACCAGCGGCCGTGTTCCAAACCCGCCCCCTCCACCTGTGAAAGCCTGGCCGTCTTGGCTCTCCCGCCCGACATCCGCGCCTCATTTGCCAGCCACCACGAGCGTGCCCTCGGCCGGGTCGCTTGTGACCTCCCGGAACCGGATCGCGATCAGGGAGGTGACCGGCCCTGGCACACCGCCGTGGTCGCGGCCGTCGAGCATGGCGACCGGCGTGATCTCGCCCATCGTGCCGGTCACGAACATCTCGTCGGCCTGCGCGAGTTCCGCCGCCGGCACGTCCCGCTCCTCCGCCGGAAGGCCGAGGTGGCGGCAGATTTCGAGCACGACCGACCGCGTAATCCCCTCGGGGCAGGCCCGGGTGGTCGAGGTGATCACCCGGCCGTCCCTCACCAGGAAGAGATGGGTGGAACTCGTTTCGGCCAGCATGCCGGCCGTGTCGAGCAAGACGGCATCGTCGACGCCCGCGGCGTTGGCCTCGAGCTTGGCGAGGATGCTCGTGAGCTGGTTGCAACTGTGGATGTGTTGATCAAGCACGTCGGCGAAGGGCCGCCGCTGGCGGGCCGTGATCAGCCGAATGCCGTGGGTGTTGTCGAAGACCGGGGGCTTGTGCTCGGCCAGGATGAAGAACGAGCAGCCGGCCTGGTTGATCCGCGGGTCGAGGCCGCTTGTGTATTTGAGCCCCCGAGAGACCGTCAGCCGCACGTGCACGCCGTCCCGCATCCCGTTGGCGGCCAGCGTGCGGCCCAACTCGGCCACCAGTATCTCGTCGGTGAGGAAGCCCTGGTAGGCGAGCATCGCGGCGCTCTTCCGCAGCCGGGCGAGGTGGGCTTCGAGGCGGAAGATCCGGCCGGCGTAGAGCCGCAGGCCCTCCCAGACGGCATCGCCGTTTTGCACGCTCGAATCAAAGGGCGAGACTCCCGCCTCATCACGCGGCAGAAGCCTGCCGTTGATGTTGACGATCAGGCGGTCGTTGGCTGGGTTTGGACGCTGGAGCATGAGCGGA
>JBJOHE010000165.1:0-6293 GCA_046047895.1 Planctomycetota bacterium
GCCTCTGCGGGGTTTTTCCCGATCGCCGGCCGGTCGAGCCCGATGTCGAGGATGACCTCTTCGGCGGTGCCCGTCACCTGCACAAGGTTGGAGTAGCCGCTTGTGATGCCGGACGCATCCATGCTGAGCGGCACGGGGGTCGGCGGATGCCGCCGCTGCGACACGCCCGCGGGGAGCGGTTCCGCGGAAAGATCTTGAGCGTCGGACTCAGCCACGCGCTGCGTCAGCGGCCTGCCGCCGCCGCCTCATCCGCAGCGCCGACGCGGCCAGCGTTCCACCCGCAGCAGCCAGGCCGGCCGTGGTGGCCAAGCTCGCCGGTTCAGGCACGACGGTGATCGAGCCGCCACCGTTCGCGAATGGCACGGGATCGAAGGTTGTCGGCTCGGTAAAGAATGAGAAATTCGGGTTCGAACTGAAGGCGAGCGAAAACGTCGCCGTGCGTACATCGGCGTCGACCGTGAAGTCGACTGTGCCAATCGGACTCGTCTGGTATGGCACCCCGGTGTTGATGTCGCCGTTCGAGAGAATGATGAAATTCGCCTGCCCAACGGATGTGCTCGAGTTGTTTGTGACCGTCGCCGTCAATGGAGTCGGTGCGTTCAGTGGGGCAAAGAGATCCCCGTTTGCAAGGACGGAGAAGTTGGAAAGGGTCAGCAGGTCGGGCGTGATCGGATTCCCGCTCCAGGTGGTGCCCGTCACGGTCCAATTGAGCACCGTGTCGAACGCCAGCGTGTCGAACGAATCCGTTCCCGATGTGCTCAGCGTGAGCGTGATCAACTGGGGATTGGTGCCGTCCATCTCCGTGGGGCTCGTGTAGGTCGGGAAACTCACGAGCGGCGTTGCCACGAGCGGCGTGTGCAGCATTGCCACGCCACAGCTGCCGAGCACCAGCCAGGCTGCCCCCTTGCGGAGCTTTCGCCAGGCGTGCCTGCGAATCCGTCGAGCCGGACGACCTGTTTCCTGCGCCATCCTGTTCCGAACCAGCATCATGCCACTCCTGGAGAGAGACCGTCGGGCGGCTTCAGCACGCCCGCCGCAACCCCTGCAAATCTCGGGCCGTTTTCTGAGGCGGCGGCCTGTTTTTCCCTGAATGAGGGTCGTCTAGAGACACGTCATGGGCTTTTTGCACAAAAACAAACGCATGCCATCTGGAAGCGGCCGCTCCCAAGGCGATCGGCTGGAGCGAATCGCTCCAGCCGACTGGAGCGATTCGCTCCAGGGGGTGGGGCGATTCGCTCCACCCCCCTGGAGGAGGTTGCTCCGGGGAATCCCGTTCAATCACCACTCTGCCGGCGGTTCGCGATCGCCCCGGGCTGATCGCGGCAGGCCAGGATTGCCCGCACGAGCTGGCCGGCTCCGGCAGTTTCCTGCCAACGTCGGCCGGCGGCGGCGGCCCGTTGGGCGAATGCTGGATAGTTCGCCAAAACCTCACCGACGGCCGCGACCACATCGGGGGGCGCCGAGGTCGGGCAGACGACCCCGGGCATCCCGTAGCCCTGCATGAGCCGTTCCATCGTCGTGCCTTGGGGAGCCACGAGCGGGATTCCGCAGGCGGTCGCTTCGATGGCCGTGCCGGAGATCGCCGTGGCATACACGGACGACTCGTAGGGAAGCACCAGAAGGTCTGTCGCTTCGAGCATCTGATCCCAGCGGGCGGCCGGCGTGGCGCCCAAGACCACCTCGAGCCGGCTGTCCGCTGCAGCCAGGGCCTGGAGGGCCGCGTTTTCCGGCCGCGGTTCCTGCCAGCTGTTGTGCACCAGAATCCGGATCGAGTCGTGGCGAGCGAGGAGTTCGCGGACGATACCGGGAATCCGGGCGAGTCCCTTCTCCAGCCGCTGCTCCCCGAGAAAGGCGATTGTCGGCCGCAGGGTGGCGGAGCGGTCACGGGAGGGCCTCGTTGGCCCGAGTGGCGCGGGAAACACTCGCACGGGCCGGCCGAGCAGAAACTGGTAGGCCGCGGCCACGGACGGATCATAGGCCGCGAACCGAAACCGGGGGGCGAATGCCGGCGTGAGCATCCGCGAGGCATGCCGGTAGAAGGCCATCCGCTGGTCGGTGATCCGCCAGGCGGCCCTGCCATCGGTCGCGACGCCCCGCTCGACCCCGCCTGGCCAGCCGAAGGTGACCACGATCAACGGGCAGGTTTCGGGTGAAAACCGGGCCTGGGCCCAATCGATAAGCGCCATCAGCTGAGCCTGCTTGGCATGCTCATAGAAGACGATGTTGTCGGCGGTGAAGCCCGCGAGCCGGCTGAAATCCTCGGCTGTGATTCGGGCCGCTTGGATGAAGTCGGTCAGCGGGCCGCAGAGCGGGTCATCGCAGGTGCTGGCATTCGGATGGAACCGAAAGAAGGGCGTCGCTCCGAGCGCTGCCGCCAGTTCCGGCTCGATCCGGGCATGTCCCAGCACGAGCAGGTCTGAGGTGAGCCGGCGGAGTTCGCCCGTGAAATGCCGGCAGAAGGTCGCGAAGTGGCCCTGCTCGTTGGCGAGCGCGGCGTCGCAGTAGACGAAGGTCATCGGCGCGGAGGCGGGAAAGTGGACGGGGCCGGAATCGAACCGGCGACACACGGATTTTCAGTCCGTTGCTCTACCAACTGAGCTACCCGTCCAGCCGACTGGCGAACCAGATTCCTGTTTCGTACGGGCAAACCCGTGATCTGTCAACGAAAGCGGGGATTTCCGGGCCAAAACAGGCTGCCCGTCGATGTTAGTGGCCGCCGCGCCTGGCCGCCATCAGCTTGGCACCAAAGGCAAGCCCGAAGGTGAGCCAGCCGAGCAGAGCCGGATTGATGACATCGGGGAGCTGATCAAAGCCCGCTGGATCGACGTACTCGAGCGCCCAGATGGCCGCGGCCACCGCGATGCCGGCGGCGGCCGCCTGGAGCGAGCCCCAGATGATCGCGGCCAGCGGAAGGAAGGGCCGGGCCCGCGGCGAAGGTGGCTGAAACGTCGGCTGATCGTCGGCATCGAGCGTCGGCCAGAGCGATTCGTCGTCGGGCCCTTTCGGCGAGGGCCAGGGCAGCCACGAGCCGCGGGATGCGTCATCGACCGACGAGGCTGGCTCACTGCCGCTTTCCGCGTCCGCCCCCTTCTGGCCCCGCTTCCGGCGGGGCATGGGCGGCAGCGTTGCGGGCATCCACCGTCGCAGCCGTTCGACGACCTCACCCGCCGACTGGATCCGCCGCGCCGGGTCCTTCGCCATCATGTCGTCGATCACGCGGCAGAAGCCCGCGGAGAGGAGCGGGGCGAGCTGGCCGACCGGAGGCGGCGGTTCGGCGAGGTGCCGTTGCATCTTTTCCCGGCGGGAGCCCCCAGGGAAAGGCACCCTGCCGGTGACGGCGAAGTAGAGCGTGCATCCCAGGGCGTAGATGTCGGCCGAGGGGCCCACGTCGTCGGGCGTGCGGATCTGCTCGGGCGCGATGTAGTCCATCGTGCCGACCACGCGGCCGAGCCGCGACGATTCCTCCTCGAGCTGCGAGCCGGCCAGCCCCATGTCGAGCACCTTGGCCCGGCCGTCGGGCAGCACCATGATGTTGCCCGGCTTGACGTCGCGGTGGACGAGCCCGCGATCGTGGGCATAGGCGAGGCCACGGGCGGCCTGCGAGATCACCGAGGCGGCCAGCGGCTCGTCGAGGGGGCCGTGCTTGAGCACCTGCCGCTTGAGGTCGAGGCCGGGCACGAACTCCGTCACAAGGTAGTAGACCATCGCGTCGTAGCCGGCGTCGTAGGCCCGCACGAGGTTCTCGTGGTCGAGCCGGCCGAGCATCCGCATCTCCCGACGGAAGGCGGCCTCGCTCTCCGGAGTCGACTTCGCCCGCGGCAGCACCTTGACGGCCACCTCGCGGCCCATCATCGCGTGCTCCGCACGAAACACCTGCCCCATGCCGCCGCGGGCCAGCTCGTCGAGCACGGTGTATTGCCCAAGTCGAAACCGCCGCCGGCCTGCGAGGAGTTCGCGGGCCTGGAATTTCGTGAGGGTCTTGTCGCGGACGAGCCGATCGGCCACCGCCTGATCCCAGGCATCGGGTTCCGGCCGGCCCGAGTCGAGGGCCACGGCGGCTTCTGCCGTGGCGAGCTGCGATTCGTCGACGAGTCCGCTCGCCAAGGCGTTCTCGCGGAACCTCGGCTGTTCGCGATGTGGGTCTGGCTGCGACATGCGAGATGAGTGTACTCCCCCGGGGCGGGGAGTCTGGCGGCTCATCGGCCGATTGGGAGCGACGGGAAGGCCGTTCGCCAGGCCGTTGGGGCCGGCGCAATGAGGGTGAGCGGGCGGCCGTCGGCCGGATGCGAGAGAGCGAGCCGGGCAGCATGGAGGGCGATTCCGCCGGGCTCGGGAAAGGGGAGTCGGCTGCCGTAGGCCCGGTCGCCCACGATCGGGCAGCCCCGCGAGGCAAGCTGCGCGCGAAGCTGGTGGCGGCGGCCGGTGATCGGGTCGAGTTCCACAAGCGAGACCTCGCCGGAGCGGGCCAGCACCCGGGCCCGGGTGTGGGCCGTCTGGGCGGCCGGCTCGGCTCCGGGACGGTCTTCTGCGGTCGCTTCAGGCCGCCGCGACAGCTTGCCCCCCTGCCCTCTCCGACTGCGAGCCGACGCATCCGGGGAGCGGCCGAGAGGGTGCTCCCCAGCTGGAGCGACGATCACCGAGCAGCGGTCGCCCTCGGCGCGGCGAATCTGGTCGTGCCACTCGACCCAGGTGTCGAGCGGAGCGGGAAATCGCCCGGCCACGACGGCCAGATATCGTTTGTCGACTTTCCGCTCGCGAAACTGCTCCGCCAGGTTCGCCGCCGCCGCGGGCGTTTTGGCGACGATGACGATGCCCGAGACGGGGGCGTCGAGCCGGCTCACGATCCCCACGAAGGCCGGTGGGCCGAAGCGGTTGGAAAGCAGCGTGTAGAGGCTCTCCTTGCCACGGGGAGCGTTCGCGGTCGGCAGCCCGGCCGGCTTGACCACGGCCACGACCGCGTCATCCTCATGGATGGTTTCGAGCCGCCACGATGCCCTGGTCCTGTTCATGCCCCAAGACTCCCCGGTTGCGATCGTGCTGGCAAGCGGCTCGCCGCGGCGAGCGGAATTGGCCCGGGCCGAGGGCTGGGATGTGGTGATCATGCCGCCACCGGAGGAAGCGGAGGCCGCTGCCCCGCCCCGGGGCGAGCAGGAGCCGCTCGAAGCGTTTGTGGTGCGGCTGGCCCGGGCCAAGGCGGCTGCGGTGGCCGATGCGGGTGGCACGGGCCTGCTGTTGGCCTGTGACACGCTCGGCGAAGTGGACGGCCAGGCCCTGGGAAAGCCGATCAACGCTGCGGACGCTGGCCGCATGCTCCGAGCGATTTCAGGCCGGGAGCACCGGGTCGTGTCGGGGGTGTGCCTTTGGCAGATCGCCGCTGACGGGCTGCGGCGCGAACCGCTCACCGGCTCGGCCGAAAGCCGGCTCTATCTGCCCGAAATCGGCGATGCCTTCATCGACGAATACCTCGCGAGCGGTCTCTGGGAAGGCAAGGCCGGGGCCTGCGGTTTTCAGGACGGCCGGATTCCGCTTGAACTCGTGGCCGGCAGCCCGTCGAACGTGGTCGGGCTGCCGCTCGAACTCGTGCGGGCGATGCTCGAGTCCATAAGCCATTCACAATGAAAACCGGACGAGCCGTGGGCCGTAAACGACACCGCCCCGCACGGCTTTTGGCCATGCGGGGCGGGCGAAAAAAATTCCGGCGATACCTACTCTCGCACTTGTGGCACTACCATCGGCTCTGGAAGCTTAACTACCGTGTTCGGGATGGGAACGGGTGTGACCTTCCAGATATGGTCACCGGAAAATACGGTCTTCGTCGCCGGTGAAGCGACAAAGAAAGGTCGTGGTAACTGGCATTCCTTCGCTCCGCCAAAAAGCGGAGATCCAGGAGCGTTCGATACGAGTGGTCAAGCATTCGTCCGTTAGTACCGGTTAGCTGAGTGCATTGCTGCACGTACACGTCCGGCCTATTAACCTGGTCGTCTTCCAGGGGACTTTCGGGTTAAACCCTCCGAAACCTGATCTTGGGGCGGGCTTCACGCTTATATGCTTTCAGCGTTTATCCGTTCCGTTCTTAGCTATCCAGCCGTGCCGCTAGCGCGACAACTGGCACACCAGAGGAACGTCCTTCCAAATCCTCTCGTACTAAAGAAGAATCCCCTCAAGTTTCGTACGCCCACAGCAGATAGGGACCGACCTGTCTCACGACGGTCTGAACCCAGCTCACGTACCACTTTCATTGGCGAACAGCCAAACCCTTGGGAGCTTCTCCACCCCCAGGATGTGATGAGCCG
>JBJOHE010000166.1:0-8873 GCA_046047895.1 Planctomycetota bacterium
CTTCGGCCCGGCCGGCCTCGAGCAGTTCCTCGATCTCATCGACCGACACGGTCGGCTCCTCGCCCCGCCGCTCGCCCGCCAGGAGCAGAAGCGCGGACGCTGCCGCGTTGGCGGCCCACACCAGCGGAGCGGTGGCCCGTCGCAGAAGCCCGAGCAAGGGCACTCCCAGCCGGGCGAAGGCCTCTGGATGCCGGAGGGCGAGCCGCTTTGGCACGAGCTCTCCGAGCACGAGGATCGTGAACCCCAGCGCGAGCACGAATGCCCAAAAGGCGACCGTTTCGGCCGCTCGGCCCGCGGCCGGCCACAGGGACGTGACGGCCTCGGCGACCCTCGGCACGATCCAGCGGCTGCCGCGGGCCGCCGCCACCGAGACGATCAGGGTGGCGGCGATCCGGACGGCCGGCAGAAAGCGGTCTGGGTTGGCGGCGAGGTCGACGGCGGCTCGGGCGACCGCGTCGCCGTCTTCAGCCTGGGGCCGCAGCCGCCCGCGGCGGCTGGCCACGATCGCCATTTCGGCCGCCGAGAGCACCCCGTAGCCAAGCACGAGCGCCAACAGGATGAGAAGATCGGTGAGCATCTGGGAGTTCAAGGGGCGTCGCGGCTGATCACCGTCAGATTGTCGCGGTGGATCACCTCCTCGTAGGGACAGTAGCCCAGCACCTGGGCGATGCGTTCGGTCCGCAGCCCCACGATCCGGGCCAGGTCGGTGGCGGGGTAGTTGACCAGGCCACGGGCGAAGGCGGCGCCAGCGCCGCAACCGATCGTCACCACGTCGCCGGCCGTGAAGCCCCCGCCAAGGCCGGTGATGCCGGCGGCGAGCAGGCTGCGGCCGCCGGCCACGATCGCCTCACGGGCTCCCGCGTCGACCTGGAGCGATCCGCGGGCCTCGGCCGACCAGCCGAGCCACCGCTTCCAGGCTGAGAGGGAGGCGGCCCGGCCAGTGAACAGCGTGCCGATGGGCTCGCCCGCCAGGATCCGTTCCAGCACCCGCTCTTGCCGGCCGGCGGCGATCACGCAATGGCCGCCCACCTCGGTGATGATGTCGGCGGCGTTGAGCTTGCTGGCCATGCCGCCCTTGGAAAGGCCGCCGGGCCGGTCGCGGGCCAGGCCTGCGACCGTTGCATCGATGCGATCGATCCGGGGGACGACGACCGCCCCGGCCTCCTCGGGGTGGCGATCGTAGAGCCCGGCCACATCCGAGAGGAGCACCAGCAGCTGGGCGCCGAGCAACGACGCCACCAGCGCCGCCAACTGGTCGTTGTCGCCGAAGCTGGTCCGGAGTTCCTCCACGCTCACGGTGTCGTTTTCGTTGATCACCGGCACGGCCCCATATTCCAGGAGCGTCCGGAGCGTGTTGCGGATGTTGAGATACCGGGTGCGATCGGAGAGGTCGCCCGCCACCAGGAGCACCTGGGCGACATGCCGGCCGTGCCCCCGCAGCACCCGCTCCCAGGCCTCGATCAGGCAGCTCTGACCGACGGCAGCCACCGCCTGAAGATGGGCCAATTCGGTCGGGCGGCGGGCCAAACCGAGGCGGCCCATCCCTGCCGCCACCGCTCCGGAACTGACGAGCACGACCTGGCGGCCGGACCGGCAGGCGGCGTTGATCTGGTCGCCCAGCGCCTCGATCCGTCGGGCATCGAGCAGGCCGTCGGCCCCCGTGAGCACACGTGAGCCCACTTTGACGACGATCAGCTTGACGTTCGCCGCAATCTGCGTGCGGAAGGGGTCGCTCATGGGCGCGAGGCCGGGTGTCGTCCAGAAGGGGGGCGGTGCGGGCGACAAGATCAGTATGGTATCCAGCCCCGGCCGCCGTCGATACACTGAAGCCGAACGCGGCGGCCGCTGTTTTTTCGGCCCGATCGGCCCCTCTAGAACCGACCACGATGAGCGACCTGCGGCACGAGTGCGGCCTGGCGGCGATCTACCACCTGCCGGGGCCCGAGACGAGCCCGCTCTGTCCGGCCCAGGGGCAGGAAGAGGCGTCGCGGCTGATCCCGCGGATGCTGCTCGACATCCAAAACCGGGGTCAGCTCTCGGCCGGCATGACGGCCTGGAACCCCAGCCGGAGCCAGCTCCTGGCCACCTACAAGGACGTCGGCAGCGTCAGCGAAGTCTTTCGCATGAGCCATCGGGGCAAGTACGAGAGCCTGATGGAGCAGCACACCGGCCGGGCCGCGATCGGCCATGTTCGCTATGCCACCTGTGGGGCGGAAGACCGAGGCTACGCCCAGCCGCTCGAGCGGCCCCACATCCAAAAGCGGAAGTGGTTTGCCTTCGGGTTCAATGGCCAGCTCGCCAACTACCCGGAACTGCGGGCCGAAATCCTGGCCACCGACGACGCCCACCTCGCCCGTGACAACGACACCGAGGTGATCATGCATGCCATCGGGCGGGAGCTTTCGGGCGACGCCGACCCGACGCCGGCCGAACTCTTGGCCGCGATCGCCCGCCGGTTCGACGGCGCCTGGAATCTCGCACTCCTCGACGCCTGCGGCCGGCTGATCGTGGCCCGCGATCCGCTCGGCATCCGGCCGCTGGAATACGCCCAGATGGGGCCGCTCGTGGCCGCCGCGAGCGAGAGCGTGGCCCTGCTCAATCTTGGCTTTCCCACCGAGTCGATTCGCTCGCTCGAGCCGGGCACGGCGCTCGTCGTCGACGCAACGGGCCTGCGGGTCGAGCGATTCGCCCCGTCCCCTACGCGGGCCCACTGCTTCTTTGAATGGGTCTACTTCGCCAATGTCGCCAGCTCCATGGACGAACGGAGCGTGTACCTGTCGCGAAAACGGCTCGGCGAGGAGCTCGCCCGGCTGGAGACCGTGCCGATCGACGCCGACACCGTCGTGGTGCCGGTGCCCGACACGAGCAAGGCGGCCGCCGACTCGCTCGCCTACCGGCTCTCGATTCCCTGCGTCGAAGGACTGATCCGCAACCGGTACACGGGTCGCACATTCATCGACGGCGCTGCCAGCCGCCGGCAGAAGGCCGAGACGAAATACACGCCGCTCCGCGAGGTGCTCGCGGGGAAACGGGTGATCCTGGTCGAGGATTCGATCGTCCGCAGCACGACGATGCGGGTGCTCCTAGGAAGGATGCGGTCGCTCGGGCTGGCCCGGGAGATTCATGTCCGCGTGGCCTGTCCGCCGATCGTCGCTCCCTGTTTTTATGGCATCGACATGTCGACGATCGACGAACTCTTCGCTCCGGAGTTCCTCGCCGGCGGGCCGCTCACCGAGGAGGCCCAGGCGGCGATGGCAGCTCGGCTCGGGGCCGACTCGCTCCGCTACCTGCCCGTGGAGGCGGTGGCCCGGTCGATCGGCTTTGAGAGCGACAGCCTCTGTCAGGCCTGCCTCACCGGCCACTATCCCACCCCGGCCGGCGAGCGGCTCTACCAGGTGGCCCTCCAGCAGAGCCGCGCCGGCCGCCAGGCCGCCCGCACCTACGAATCGGCTGCCACGCCGTGATGCGGAGTCCGGAGGTTCGCCGGACGCTCACCCCAGAAGGCGCCCTCGGGAGATGGCAGGACAGCGTTGACGCCTGCGGGACAGAGTTGACGAGTGAGGGGTAAGGGCGACGAGTGCGGGGTGGGGGTGACGAGTGAGGGGACAGAGGCGATGTCTTTTGGGGGGTCGGGATTGCCCGTGCCCCGTCGCCGGACGTTCACTCAGCCCATCCTGGGCTTCGTTCACTCCGAGGAAACTGCGCTCCGCCATCCATGGCTCCGCTGGTTTCCTAGGCCGGCTCTCGGGGCACGGGCAACCCCGACCTGGCAATCCTTTTCTTGAGGCCTGTTCATCGAGGCCTGTTCATCGAGGCCTGTTCCCGTGGGTGATGACAAAGGTGGCGGTGAACACGGGGGTGGTGTACCAGAGGACCCGTGGGGGCAGGCTTGTAGCCTGCCCGAATCCGATGCGGGCTCCGTTGTCAGGTGAGCGTCGCCGTGTCACCCTGGCGGACCGGGGCAGGGGTGCTTGTGCGGCTGAGGGCGGCCCGCCAGACGGGCATGCCGGCGAGTCGCGTTCGCCGTTCGAAGTGGGTGCGGTAGTCGAGGTCGTGGCTCGCTTCCGGGGCGGCTTCCTCTCGGGGTTCGGCGAACAGGCCGGTGGCGCGGGCGGCCGCCATCGCTTCGAGGAAGTACTCCTCCACGTCGGTCCAGACATGGAGCAGGGCCTGCGGGGCGAGCGCGCGGCCGGCCTGGAGGAGGAATGGCTCCGAGAGCACTCGCCGCTTGCGGTGACGGGCCTTCCACCACGGGTCGGGGAAATAGACGTGCATGCCGGCGAGGCTGGCGTCGGGAAGAAGCGAGCGGACAAGGAAGCCGGCATCGCCATGGATGATCCGGGCGTTGGCCCGGCCCGCGGCGGCCAGCTTGCCGGCACACATCCGGGCGTAGCCGTGGGCGATCTCGCAGCCGAGAAAATTCCGCTCCGGGGCGGCAGCCGAGGCGGTGGTCAGAAACAGCCCCTTGCCACTGCCCACTTCGAGTTCGACCGGGAGGTCGGCCGGAAACACCGAGCCCGGCTCGAAAGGCTGGGGCAGGCTCGCCAGGTCGAGCAGATGCGACGCGAGGTCGAGGCCGGGGGCGGGCTTCCGGGGAGGTCGTCGCGGCATGGGCGGTCAGGCGGTGGCGATGCCGTCGGCTGCGGCCCGGGCGGCCGGCTGGAACAGGTCTTCGGGGAGCGGCACCCCCTTGATGATCCCGTCCACCACGATGCTCTCCCGCACGAGCCCCTGGAAGCGGCAGACGATCATCGCCCGCGGGCGGACGCGGACCCGTTCGACCGCGATCACAAGCCGGTCCCCGGGCACCACCGGCTCGCGAAACCGCACGTCTTCCAGGCCGCCGAATCCGATCACCTTCGCGTCGAGCAGGTTGTGCTTCTGGGTGTAGTAACTTGAGAGCTGCGCGGCGGCCTCGCACATCAGCACGCCCGGCATCAGCGGCACCTGGGGGAAGTGGCCCCGCACCCAGAACTCGTCGTGGGTGACGTCCTTGTAGCCCACGCAGAGACCGCGAGACTGATCCTCGTGAACGATCGCCGTGAGCTGCTCCATCTCGAACCGCTGCCGATTCCAGCGGCGGATCTCCTCAATGTCGGCGATCACGCGGCCGAGGTCATACTCGGTCGGGGCGATGATGTAGTCGCGCGGGGCCAAGACGGGCACACTCCGGGGGCGAAGGGCGGTCAGGTGCGGATGTGCTTCCGCTTCATCTTCCGGGCCTTGCTGTTGGCGGGCCGGGCGCCGTGGTTGGCCTTCTTCAGGCCGCGATGCGGTTTTGCCATCGAAAAAACTCCGGGGAAACCCGGCGAATCGCCGCCGGGCAGACCCGAGATCATACAGGCTCGAGGAGGCCGACGCCACGGCATCGGGGCCGCTCAGCCCTGCCGCTCCGCCGCGATCGCCTCGCCAATGCTCGTGCGGACGATCTCGACGAAACTCGCAGCGAGAAACCCGACCAGCCCGCCGATGATCGCCGAGGAGACACCCCCGAGGAGGGCACCCGCCACGGAGACCGAGGGCAGCTGGAGCAGGGCGGCGGCTCCAGCCAAGCCGCCGCAGCCACCGCCGATCGAGGCTGAGATCGGCACGAGCCTTCCCAGGCTCGTCCGCCGCTCGAGGTGGGCCGGCGGCCGAACCGGCAGTGGCTCGGACACGCCCGCGGGTACCCGCTCGAGCCGGCGATCGGCCGCATCGCGGAGGCCCGTGCCGATCGCATTTCCGGCCACGTGCATCGCCACGCTGGCCGCGATCACGGCGATCGCCAGCCAGCCGGCCAGCCCCAGCCAGCCGATGGCGGCGCAGGCCACTCCGAGCACGACGGTCAGCCATGAATAGGTCGAGAGCCGCATCGGTCCAACTCCTCGCCTGAGTATAGGCGGCGGCGGGCCGCCGGCCGGCTCACCAGTGGCCGACTGCGGCGTCCTCTCCGTAGATCGGGAGCACCCGGTAGTAGACCTCGAGCGTCAGCACGGCCAGGGCGGTGTGGCCGAGCCGGCCGCCGGGCCGGGTGTCGGCGTCGGCAAAACTCCAGCTGCCGGCTTCGTGGCCCCGCTGCGCCTGCCGGGCGATCAGCTGTTCGCGGTTGCGGTCGTTCCACCGCTTCCACAGCGGATGGCCGCGGAGGAGCAGGGCCTGGGCCAGGTAAAAGTTCTGGTAGACGGCTTCCGCGTCGGGGCCCTGCCGGGCAAGTCGTGCGAGTCCCCGGTCGATCGTCGCCTCCTCTGGCCAGGCGGTGTAGATCCGGCATACGAGACCGATCGCGGAGGTGCAGGGCCTGTCCTGGGGGGCGAGATAGCCGTAGCCCTCGCCGTTTCGCACCTGCACCCGGTCGAGGAACCGACGGACGCCGTCAATCGTCGGAGACGGGGCCGGCACGCCCGCCAACGTCGCACTCTTGAGCGCGGCGAGCTGCCAGGCGGTAACCGTCGTGTCGCCGGCCTGCCCGGGCAGATACCGCCAGCCGCCGCCGTGAAGATCCTGGGCGGTCTCGATGAACCGCATCGCATCGCGGACGTAGGGCACGAGCATGCGGTCGCCCGTCATCCCGAGGGCCTCGGCCAGCGCGAGCGTAGCCACTCCGTGGCCATACATCGTGCCCTCGCTCAGGTCGCCACCTCGGGGCGTCGGCTGGATCCGGCTCATCAGGTAATACAGGCCCCGGGTGACCGTGTCGCGGTAGCCGCCTTCCTGGTGGGTCTGGCCCGCTCCGAGAAAGGGAAGCAGCGCGATGCCCGTGGCGGCGGTCGTGCTCGAGACCGTGCCGGGGCAGGTGCAGCCGCCGTCGCACTGGCAGCCCGACAGGTCGAATCGCCACGACCCATCGGCCGCCTGATGGCGGGCCAGCCAGGCGAGCCCCCGCTCGACCGCGGCCTCACTTTTCCCGGAGCCGCCGTTCCGGGCCACCCCCGCGGCCCGAGCCGCGGCCCGCCGTGTTGCAAAGGCCGGGGAAGGCATGCCGGGGGCGGCCTCCGCTCCCGTCGGCAGGCCGATCGGCCCGCCGCTCGCCGGTTGGACGAGCCGGTTCGATGCCAGCTTCATCGGCCCGGGAGCCGGCGGAGGCTGGAGATCGGGCGGAGCGATGTCGAGGGCCTGGGCGATCGGCAAGGCATCGAGGTGCGGTTCGCCCTGGGCCGCAGCGGCTCCCGCGACGGCCGCCGAGGCCGCCGCCGCAAGATCGACCGTGGCCTCGATCGTCGGGCCTGCACCGGGCGGCTCGTCGCGGTCGGCGAATCGCAGGTCGATCGCCACGAGCCGCTGCTTCTCCGGCGGCAGAGCCGGCCAGGCGACCAGCCCCAGGAACGCGAGCAGGTGCAGAAACAGGCTCGCATAGCCCGACCAGACCCGCGGCGCGAACACCAGCCCCTCGATCCGGCTCGCCACCGACCGGCCGGCGGGGCGGTCGTCGGCCGTCGCGGCCGGCGGCGAAACTGGGAGAAGACTGCCGGTCACGTCGAATCTCCGGGCGGTGAGGGCCGGGCCAGACTCCCCCCTCAGTCTCCTCGTCTTCTGGCCCATGCCGGCTCTAGCCGGGCGTCGGCGGCCGGGCGCGGCTTGCCTACTCCCGGAATTCCCGTTCGACCGTCTCGGTCTGATACATCGGCAGATGGCGGTAGTAGACCTCGAGGATCATCGTCGCCATCGCGGTGCAGTAGAGCCGGCCGCCGACCTCCGAGGCATGGCCGGTGCCGAAGCCGTCGAACCAGCTGCCGGCCTCGTCGCCCTCGGTGGCCTGGGCCGCGAGCAAGGCAGGCTTCATCTTCGCGTTCCAGGCCGTCCAGAGGTCGCCTCCCATGTGGTGCATGATCTGGGTGGCGTAGTAGTCGTAGTAGAGATCCTCGGTCGGTCCCCGCTTGGCCAGGAGCGTTACGCCCTTTTGCATCGCGGGGTGGTCCTTTTTCCAGCCCATGTACATCCGGCAGAGCAGGCCCACTGCCGACCGGGCATCGGTCGGCGCCGACGTGTCGACGTAGCCGTACCGGGCCCCGTCGTCCACCTGGACAAAGTCGAGGAACGCCCCCGCCTTCGAGACGGTCAGTGGATTCACCGGAATCCCCGCCATGAAGCCGCTCTTGAGGGCCATTACCTGCCAGCCGACGACGGACGTGTCGCCTGCCTGGCCGGGGTGATATCGCCAGCCGCCGCCGGCCGAGTCTTGGGCCTGCATGATGTAATTCAGCACCGCCTGTGTCGCCGGAATCAGGGCCTGATCCCGCGACATCGCCAAGCACTCCGCCAGGGCGATGCCCACCAGGCCCTGGGTGTAGAGCGTGCCGCCGTCGGGGTTGTAGACCCGGCCGTTGTTTTCGCGAGCCAGCTTGATCAGAAAGCCGATGCCCGCCTGCACCTGCTGCCGGTACGGGCCTTTGACATGGGTTTCGCCGCGACCGAGATAGGGGAGCAGCGCCAGGGCTGTCGCGGCCGCCCGTTCGGCCCGTGGGTCGGCGCTGCCGTGGGAGCATTTCCCCATGCAAGTCGGGCACTCATTGAAGTTGAACGACCAGCTGCCGTCCGGGAGCTGATGCCGGAGAAACCATCGCAGCGACTGCTCGACGGCCGCCTCGGTGTCGGCACCGCCGCCCGATGAGCGGGCCAGCGCCCCCGCCTTGCCCCGGCCGCCGAGCCCGCCTCCCTCGCCCCCGATCGCGCCGATGCTGGCCAGCATGTCGGAGGGGGCCGCGGAGTCGGGACCAAATTCGGCGAGTTCGACGCTCAGCGGTGCGGCGTCGACGTCGTCTGCCAGGGAAGCGACCTCGACCGGTTCGACGGTCACCGCGGTGGTGACGAGCAGGTCGGCGGCGGGATCGACGGCGTCGGCGGTGAGATCGTCGGAACTGAACTCCTCGATCTCGAATTCGGTCAGCTCCTCGAGC
>JBJOHE010000167.1:0-5038 GCA_046047895.1 Planctomycetota bacterium
CGGACACTAGAGGCCCACAGTGAAAAAAGGTGTATTTACCGAATGAAAGCCACTTTTCTCAGGAAAAACCGCCACAGGATGATTTTCAGGACGGTTTGGCACGGCGATTGCTTAACTTCCCGGCAGGGCAACCTCGCCGCGTCGCCTTTTGGGTCAGGCCGGTTATGAGCCTGTGCCTCGATCGTTTACCCCTGAAGGATTGGCTGCCGTGATCGTGACAAGGATCACGTTGGACTTCCCAACACTGGTCGCTGTTCGGAAACGGCTGCCAGTGCTCAGTCCGATGGGAGGCTCATTCGTTAGTCAAAGCCTTTTTATCGCATGTTGTTCTTGAATGTTCCCATCCCCTCTCTGGAGACCTGATGTGATGCTACACACCCCCGCTCAACGGACGATGACCATGGCTGTTCTCGGCTTGCTTGCAGCCTTTGCGGTTGCGGGAGCGTGTCGTTCTGCGTCGGCGGCGCTGATCGCATACGATCCATTGAACCAGGCATCGGGCGGGGGAATTAATGGCACCGCGAGCACGTCGCCCGGCGTGTGGCCTACAGCTCAAAACTGGGGCAGTGTTGTAGGCACTGTGGACATCACGTCAGGATCATTGAGCGTGCCCGGCGGCGTTGTCGGGTTATCGACCAATGGCAATAGCGCCACGCTGAGTAACAGCGGGAGTCAGGTTGCCGCTTTCCGGAGTTTTGGCACGTCCTACAGCACGGCATCGGACACCAACCTCTGGTTTAGCTTCCTGTATCGGCCTGGCGGCAGTGGTGGTGTCGGAATTAATGAGGGCATTTCGCTGTTTAACAGCGGGACGGAAGCGCTGTTCTTCGGCTCGGATGGTAGCGGTGACCTCGTGATTCGAGCTGTCAACGGCCAGTCAAGCAGTGCTGCCAACCAATTTGCCAACACACTCGTTGATGCAACCTCAAATCAGACGTTCCAGATCGTGGCAAACATCCAAGGCAACACCGGGTACACCATCTGGGTTAATCCGACCGGCTTTAACTCAGGCAGTGGCACCCCCACCGGCGGTATTACGGCTTCCCTGACGTCAAATCTCACGACGTTCGCATTTGATAGTATCCGCCTTGGAGACGACGATACGTCATCGCCCCAAGGCGTTGCCACCTTCGATGAGTTTCGTATGGCCACAACCGCGGCCGAGGTTGTTCCGGAGCCATCCACCTGGGCTCTGGCACTCGGTGGTTTGGCGGCCTTCGCCTGGCAGCGATCACGCCGCTGCCGCCGGGCTGCCTGACGAATGCTGTCGCAAGCATCGGGGATCAGACGAGCGAGCCGTGAGCCGAGTGCTCACGGCTCGCGGGCTTCGGAAGGCGGTTCGCAAAGCCCGTTCCCCCGAGCATGGCCGTCATCGCTCGATTGGCCGACCATTGTTACGCTGTAGCGGAGCAGGCAAAAAGTTGGGCTGGTAGACCGCTGCACGTTTCAGACCGGGTTCACTAGCAGGAGCGGAGAAGCATGACATCGAGCTTGCGATTGTCTGTCGGGGCATTTTGCCTCAGTTGCGGCCGCGGAAGGGCTCGTAAATCCTGATTTGAAACAGGAGTTCGTTCGCTGAAAACTGCCCGTCGTAGAGGCCGCCGTTGGACGGGATAACAAACCTCACGTCGTTCAACGAATAAAAGCGGTACCCGAGGTCGAGGGTGATCCGGTCGCTCACCGCATACACCACGCCACCGCCAGCCTGCCACGCAAATTGCGTCGCCTGAACATCGGCAAGGATCGCTTGACTTCCGAAGATGAGGTCGCTCGACCACCGATAGCCGCCAGCGCCGATTCCTCCACCGCCATAGAGCCCAAACTTTTTCGTGATGGAGACATCCCGCCACGCATTGCACAAGACCGACCAGTTGTCTGTTGACTCTTGTCCAAACTCGTTTTGTATCCCGTCACGATATCGACCCGCCACTTCGACCCGCCACTGGCCTCGTGGGCGGGAAAAGGCCATGCCGACCGCACCACCAGCGGTGAAACTCTCGGCGTATTCGTTTTGACTCGCGGGCTCCCCGGGATAGGTGAACTGCCCCCAGGACGCACCGATAATCGGCGACACATACCAGCGACGTGTGGCGCCATCATCCCCGCGGGTCAGGCCGACAGGCTGGAGAATCGCTCCGATGTCGACATCCTGTGCGGACGCAGCGGAAGGAGTCACACTGACGCCATCAAACGGGCTCGCGGCCGTCGCTTGGCAGCAGAACGCAATGACCGCGAGAGATAATCCGATAGAAGTTCGCATGGCTTCCTCCCGACGCTGTTTGGATGGTGGGCCGCCTGTTTGTCGATTGCCGACGCTCGAAACAGGGGGAAATTCGGCTGCCAATCCCTCTGCCCGTGACAAAGACTCGACCGGTCGAACCCGACAGCCGAACCCGTAAAGCTGCCCGAAAGAGCAACCGATCGCCGTCACATTCTCACCAACACGATCAGGTTGCCTTGTTCTGGGGTCGGAACGGCACGTTCGCCGGCGGTGTGAAGGGGCGGTCGGCAAGCCTGCTCTGGATAGACCACGCCCTGCGCGAGCTGCCGGCCGCCCTGCTCACAGAAACGGTCGCGGCATTCGGCTGGCATTCGGCGGGCCCCCGCCCACCCCGGGGCCTGCCGTTCAGAGCGTCCGTCCGCCAGCGGACGGACTCGAGACAGAGATCTCAGGCGTGATGCCGGGGCCGCAAGGCAGCCGGCGTGCAGGCGGGCCACGATCGGCCACGGCCTGATTCGCAGTGCCGCTCACGCAGGCGCGCCTCGCCGGCGTGGTGGCATACTGCCGTCCGCCATCGCGGCGAGTTCCTCGATCGAAATTCCCGCGTCCTGCACGAGTCGTTGGAGATCGACCGACGCGAAGATGTTCAGCCGCCTGGTGAGCATGGTGCGGTGGTACTTCACCGTCCGCTCCGAAAGCCCGTAGGCTTCAGCCATGTCCCGGTTCTGCATTCCCTTCACGACTCCGAGGAGCATCTGGAGTTCCCGCTCGCTGAGCAGCGCGATCTTGTTCCGGGCCTCGGCGGTTTGCATCCGCGTTGCCCGCTCCCGGGCGTCGCGGGCGATGGCCCGGTCGATCGCCGCGACGAGCTCCGCCGTGCCGGCCCGCTTCGTCAAAAAGTCTTCCGCGCCGGCCCGGATCGCCCGCACGCTCGTGGGGATGTCGCCCTTGCCGGACACGAACACCACGGGGAGCGGGTTGGGTGACTTCGCAAGGGTTGCCTGGAGATCGAAGCCGTCCCGCTTCGGCATCTGCAGGTCGGCGAGCACACACCCCGGCGCCTCGGGATTCGGCCGCCCGAAAAAACGGTCCGCCGACGGATAGGTAGCCACGGCATAGCCATGGCCGCGGAGCCGGCGGTCCATGCTGCGGAGGAACGACTCGTCGTCGTCGACGACGTGGACTGTGGGCTTCATGCGTGTTCTCCCTGGCCGTGCCACGCGGGCAACCGAAGGCTGGCAGTGAGCCCCCGGCCCGGATCGTTCTCGAGACGGAGCGTCCCTCCGTGTTGCTCGATGATCGCCCGCACAATCGGAAGTCCCATGCCCAGCCCGTCCTGCTTGGTGGTCTCAAAGGGCTCCATCACCCTCTCCTCCATACTATCCTCGATGCCGCCGCCGTTGTCGATTACCGCCACCTCGATCCACGGCCCCGCATGGCAGGCCCGAATCGTGATCGTCCCCGGGATTTGGTGAAGGCCTGCCGAGTACCGGATCGCCTCCGCGGAATTGCCGATGAGGTTGAGGAGGGCCTGCTGGAGCAGGATTTCGTCGCCCGCCACCGGTGACAACCCCGGATCGCAGGACACGGTGACGCCGATCCGCTCGGCGGCGAGCCGCGGGCCGGCCAGGGCCAGCACGGCTCGGATCAGGCCCGGCACGTCAACCGGCCCGACAGCAGACCGCTGGCGGCGGACCATGGCCCGGATGCCGTCGAGCACCGCCCCCGCCCGGGCGTCGTCGGCGGCAATGTCGTCGACGATCGCGCGGAGTTCGGCGGCGTTGGTGGAGCGATCGTCTCGAAGCAGGAGTTGCGCCGCCTCCACATTGTTGAGAATGGCACCGAGCGGCTGGCCGAGTTCGTGGGCGAGCGACGCCGCGAACTGGCCGAGCATCGAAATGCGGCCCGCGTGGATGATTTGGTCCCGCTGTTGGCTCACGATCCGCTCGGCGCGGCGACGGAGCCGCGATTGGGCGACCAACGCCGCGATCAGCGCGGCCTGAATCGCGAGCACCGCCCCCCCCGCCAGAATCTGTGGCCAGTAGCGGTCCCAGAGTCGAGGTTCGCGAAATAGGATCTTGCTTCCGGCCGGAATCCGTGACGCGGGGATGCCGAAGCGCCTCAGCACGCGATCGTCGAGGAGACAGACCGGGGGCACGCTCACCGGTGCTGGAATCGAGCCCTCTCGGCTCATGACCACGAGTTGACCGACGGCCTCACCGATGCCGCGAGTGTCAATGCACACGCCCCCCACGATGCCGCGGCCGACGGCGGTGTCGACAATCCCGAAGACGGGAACGTTGGACTCGCGACAGAGCGTTGTCAGCACGTCCGCCGGCACGTGGGCCTGGCCGGTCTCGTCCTTCCAATACCCTCCAAACACCACCGCCGAGTCTGCGGGAAGTTCGCGGACTCGCCGCAACACCTCCGCGAGGGGCAGGTCGACGAGCGGAAGGAACTCGATGCCGCGCTCCTTCGTGACCGCCCCGACCTGTTCGATTTGAAGGGCAAGAAATGTCGGGTGTGGAACGGATTGGCCCACGAGGGCGATCCGCTTGGTGCTGGGGAAGAGGTCGCAGGCCAGCACACTCGTGGCCCCCATCGTCGAGTCGGTGGTGGCGAACGTGTAGTCAGGAACGCGATCGAGCGGCGGTGGGTTCTCGCCGGGCCGCTCGAGCGCCACGATCCGCGCGGCGGGCGCGAACCGGTCGCGGTTGGCGAGCACGAATTTGCGGGTCACCTCGCTTGTCGGCATGTCCTGGTTCAGCGTGAAATGGAATCCGCAGGGCCTGGCGTAAGGGAGACAACCGCGGCATC
>JBJOHE010000168.1:0-4438 GCA_046047895.1 Planctomycetota bacterium
CCGCGGCGTTGAGCGTCTCGGCACCGCTCGAGCCGAGCAGGCGGGCCGTCACCCAGGCCACGCCCCGGACGACCAGCTGCATGATGCCGAGGTGATAGAGCACGGCGAACAACGCGGCCACAAAGATGATCGTCGGGAGCACGCGGAAGGCGAACACGAAGCCGGCCGGCCCGTCGGCCGCCACGAGCTTGGCCCCGAAGAGGAAGCCGGCGCCTTCGAGCGCACAGTCGAGGACGGCGGCCACCCAGCTCGCCGCGGCATCGAGGGCCCGCCGACCGGCGGCGCTCCGGAGCAGAATCGCCCCGAGGCCGCCCTGGAGCGCGAGCCCGCCGAGCACCATCCGGGCCGAGATCGCCCGCCTGTTCTCCGAGAGCAGCCAGGCGATCGCGAGGATCGTCGCGACGCCGAGGAGGCCCTGGAACCGAGCCAGATCACCCATGCCTGCCCCCCGTCATTGGTTGTGAGGATGGCCGCCGTATCGGACCACCACGTCCAGAGGATACCCGCAGTCGGACTGGGAAAAGCCGTGGTTTCGAAGCCTACCGATGGTATCCTTACGGGTTCGTCATGTTCGCGGGCCCGGGGTGGTCTGGCGGTTGTTGCACCCGGGAGGCCTTGGCCCATGCCCGTCGCTCCTCACCGGATCGTGATTCTCGGACTCGGTTCGGTAAGCCGCTGCGTGCTGCCGCTCCTGCTTCGCCACACCGACATCCCGCCGGAGCGGGTGACGGTGATCGCCTCCGATCTGGACGAGGCGGTGGCGGCCCCCTGGGCGGGCCGGGGCGTGGCGTTTGTCCGGGATCGGATCGACCCCGGATCGCTCGGCCGCCTGCTGGGCCCCCGGCTCTCGGCCGGTGATCTGCTCGTCGATCTGGCCTGGAACATCGACACCGCCACCATCCTCGACTGGTGCCATCACCGCGGCGTGGCCTATCTGAACACGGCGGTCGAAGTCTGGGATCCCTACGGCCACCCGCCTGAGACCCATCCGACGGAGCTGACTCTCGCCGCTCGGCATCTGCACTTGCGGCGGCTTCGCGCAGGCTGGGGGGAGCCGGGCCCGACCGCCGTGGTCGAGCACGGCGCCAATCCGGGGCTGATCAGCCACTTCACCAAGCAGGCGCTGCTCGACATCGCCGAGGCCTGTCTCGACGACCGGCTGCTGAGCGGGCCTGCCGCGGACCGGGTCGCCCGGCATGCGGCCGCCCTTGAATTCAACCACCTGGCCCGGGCGCTGGGGGTGAAGGTGATCCACTGTAGCGAGCGGGACACCCAGATCGCGAGCCGGCCTAAGGCCGTCGATGAGTTCGTGAACACCTGGAGCGTGGAAGGCTTCCGGGAAGAGGGCACGATGACGGCAGAGCTCGGCTGGGGCACCCACGAGCGGGAGCTGCCCGGGCTGGCCTACGAGGTTCCTGCCGGGCCCGGCGGTCCGCTCTGCCTCGCCCGGATGGGATTCAACACCCAAGTGGCCAGCTGGGTTCCGGGAGGCCCGATCGTGGGGATGGTGATCCGGCATGGCGAAACCTTCACGATCACCGACCGGCTGACGGTTCGGACCGACGGTGTGGACCGCTACCGCCCCACGATGCTCTATGCCTACTGTCCCTGCGATGCGGCGCTCGCCTCGGTCTGGGAGCTGCGCGGCCGCGACTACGAGCTTCAGCCCCGTGAGCGGATCATGTACGACGAAATCATCGGCGGCGGCGATGTCCTCGGCGCCCTGGTGATGGGTCATCCGCTGACGAGCTGGTGGTGCGGCTCGATCCTCTCGGTCGGGGAATCGAGGCAGCTCGTGCCCGGCCAGAACGCGACCACGATGCAGGTGGCGATCGGGGCTGTGGCCGCAATCCGGTGGATGATCCGAAACCCGAACCGGGGGCTGCTCGTGGCCGATGACCTGCCGCATGATGAGATCCTCGCGGTGGCCCGGCCGTATCTGGGAGACTTCGTCTCGTCCCCGACCGACTGGCGGCCGCCCGCCCGCACCGCCGCAGCCCGGCGGGGTGATCCAGAGGCGATCTGGCAGTTTCGAAACTTCCTGCTCTGCGACGGCGACGACCTGGCCGACGTGCTCGCCGGTCACCTGCCGGCCCCCGGGCCGCGGGCTATCGCGAAGCCGGATCGCGGTCAGGATGCTCGCCGACGGCCGACCGCCCGGGCCCGCTCCTGAGCGTGCGGTTGACCGCGGCGCGGCAGGCCGCCTCAGATCCGCCCGCGGATCAGCGGCGGCCTGATGACCGGCTCCGACACGATGTCGACGGCGCGGGCGATGAGCTCGGCCGCCTGCGGCACCGCGGCGGAGTGGGATGGATTGAAGTGAAGTTCGGCGATCACGTCGCCGGCGGAGACGGCATCCGCCGGTCAGCAGAGGCCTGGTGTCGCATTTCGGATGGGATCGCCTGGTGCAAAACGCCCCATGCCGACGGCTCGTGGTGCGAATCGCCCCACCGATGATCGCTCCTCTGGAGCGATTCGCATCACCCCCTCAGAGGAATGGTCGCGTTGGAGAAAGTGGAAGAGGGTGCGGGGTTAAGCGTTCTCCAACCACCACCGAAGAATTCGGTGTCGCATTTCGGATAACGGCACAGCTTTTGCAGTTGGATCGTGTTGAGTGGCAACCCGTTTGCCAACGGAGAGCAGCCCTAACAAGAACGGTGATCACATCATGACCAACACGATCTCACTCCGCTTGCGTCTCGCCATCCTCGCGTTTGCGTCGCTCCTTGCCTTACCGCCCACGGCCGTTGACGCAGGCACGATTGCGGTGACCTGGGAAAACGTCGGCTCTGACTTGAAGGCGAGTTGGACGGGGACCTTTAACACCTCTGGATGGACGGTAGGATCCTTCGTAAACGGCCTCGGTTCTGCAATTTCTGGGGGAGACACGACGAATGGTAACTTCTTCTTTAATTCATCGGTGAGTGGCACCGGCAATCTGACAAACTATTCGTTGCTTTCTGCCGGAATCGTGGGACCGGATAACTTTGACTTCAATACCGGGACCACGGGCACCTTCACAGGGACCTCGTTTGAGATCATCGCAGTTTCTGGTCAGGCCGTCGGCTTTGACATCGAGAACAGCTGGCAAAACAACGATCCCGTCACCGGCACGGCGACATGGGCGGGCACGAACCTTTCCGCCGTTTTCGGTAGCAACCTGCCCCTCTTCGTCAGCAAGACGATGTATAGTGACGGCACCAATACGGTGACGTTTCAGGCAGTCCCCGAGCCTTCCGCTGCGCTGCTGGCCCTTGGCGGTGCAGCGACCGTGCTCTGGCAGATGTCGCGGCGGAAGCGGCCGGTCGCGCAAGCAGTTGCATCTCGCTAGCGATCAAACGGGTCTGCCAGGCAGCTTGAGCTGTGATCCGCCGCCGCCCGGTCAGACTCCGCCCTGCCTGCGGGCCCTGAATCCCCAGCCGGCGATCCCGGCGGCGGCGACCGCCAGCCAGGACATCGCCGCCGGTTCGGGGACGACGACCCCCACCACGCTGAAGCTGCCGGCGTTGTTGTCGTAGAAATCGGGGCCGTGGATGAACCGGCTGCCGTCGATCAGCCCGAGGTAGAGGTGGGTCGCCTCGTCGGGCACGTCGAAGGTCTGGAGACTGCCGGTGCCCTGGCCGGTGAGCCCGTCGCCGATGTAAAAAAGCTGGTTCGCCAGCGGGCTGAGGCGACTGAAGCCGCGGCCGCCCGGCACGCTCGTGCTGGTGCTGCTGAAATCGAGTCGCGGCGGGGCCGTCCCGCCGCGGCCCGCCGCGGTCGTGAATACGCCGGTGAGAAACATCACCCGCCGGTCGGCCGGCGTCTCCTCGAAGAGGAGCATGCCCGAGAGGCCTTCGAAGGCGGGCATGTCGAGGTAGAAGGAGGTGACCGTGTCTTTTTCCGACGGCGGGAGGAGCCCCGGCTCCGTGCCGTCGGTCGTGTAGGCATTTGGCCAGGGATTGCCGGGCTTCTCGTCCTGCCAGTAGATCGCCCCGCCGTCGGGGCCGTTGTCCTGGCCGCGATAGATGTCCTGCGGCGGGGCCGCGTCGGTGTTGAACGAGACCAGGCCGGTGACGCTCGTGAACTGGATCTGCCGGTTCGCCCCGGCCGGCAGCAGGACCGGCGGCGGCAGCGTGCCGCCGCCGTTGGGCGTGACCGGGACGGCGTCGTGGCCGGCCGAGAAGATGTCGGCGGTGGCCGGCACGGAGAGGGAGAAGGCCTGCCCGAAGGCACAGGCTCGTCGATCTCGTCCCGCCGCCGCGGAAGCACCGGCATCGCTACCACGGGGTCTTTGCACCGAACCACAAGCTGCGAAAAGCCGTCACGGCGCTGGCCATCGGGAACATCGGCAAGCGGTGCGACGCCGCTGCCGGCAGGCATGGGGGCGGCGGTCACGCCACGGAAGGCTGCTGCGACGCGAATCAAAAGCCCCGCTCGCACGACACCTCCCGGATTG
>JBJOHE010000169.1:0-2507 GCA_046047895.1 Planctomycetota bacterium
CCGTTGGCGTGGACCACCACCTTCACGCCCAACGCCCGCCGGAGCTGGGCCTCGACGGCCGCCACCTGGCTCGGCCGTCGCGTGGCCGGCCGGCCCGGCTTCCGCTTCACCGCCGCCGCCGTGCCGCCGCCAGCTTCCCTGTCAGGCTGGGCCGCCGCCGGCAGACCCGGCTGGTCATCTTCGTCGCCGACTTCGTCGCCGACTTCGTCGTTTCGAAGAATCTCCTGCACCTCCGACTCGATCGCCCGGACGGAGAGGCCTTCCGCCGCGACCCGGTCGGCGAGCCGGTTTTGCTCCTCCTCGTCGCCCAAAGGCAGCAGCGCCCTGGCGTGGCCCATCGAGAGCTTTCCCGCCCGGAGCTTGGCCTGAACCCCCTCGGGGAGTTCGAGGAGCCGGATCAGGTTCGCCACATGGGAGCGGTCGATCGAGAGCCGTTTGGCGAGTTCCTCCTGGGTGCAGCCCCAGGTGGAGAGATACTGCTTGAAGCTCGCGGCCTTCTCGAGCGGGTCGAGATCCCGCCGTTGGAGGTTCTCCACGATCGCGATCTCGGCCATCTGCCGATCCTCGACCTCGAGCACTCGGGTCGGGATGTTCGTCCAGCCGAGCTTCTTGGCAGCGGCCAACCGCCGCTGGCCGGCGATCAGCTGGTAACGATCGCCGCGGCGACGGACCACGATCGGCTGGACGAGGCCGTGCTCCTCGATGCTCGCGGTGAGCTCGGCCAGGTCGGCATCGCCGAGGATCGTTCGGGGCTGCCAGGGATTCGGGTCGACGACTGCGATCGCGAGTTCGCTGGCCGGCAGGCTGGCGGCGGCCTCCTCCACCTCTTCGGCGGCATGGAGGATCAGGCGGGCGGCTCCGGAGCCGAGCCCGGAGCCGCTGCGAGCGGCCGGCTGGCTGGCGAGGGCCGCCGAACCGGCTGTGGCCGGAGCTGGGGCCGCCGGATCGATGCCGGCCCGGCCGAGCAGGGCTTCGAGTCCACGTCCGAGCCGTCGTTCCTTACTCACAGTCGCGTACCTCCATCACGAGTTCCGTGTAGGCCCGCGCTCCCAACGAACGCGGTGCGTAGTCCAAAACGCTCTGGGCGTGGCTGGGCGCCTCCGAGACGGCGACGTCGCGGGGGATCACCGTCTCGAAGACGATCTCCCCGAAGAAGTCCCGCACCTCCGCCTCGACCTCGGCGGTGAGCTCCAGCGAGGCGTCGTGCATGGTGAGCACGATGCCGCTGAAGGAGAGCCGCCCGGGCCGCTCCTGCATCACGTCGCGGATCACCTCGATCATCTGGGTGAGTCCCTCGAGCGCGAAGTATTCGCATTGGATCGGCATCAGCACCTCGGTGCTGCCGGCCAGCGCCGCCCTGGTGAGTTCCCCGGCGGAGGGCGGGCAGTCGATCAGGCAGTAGTCCCAGGCGGCCAGCCCGCGGGCAAGGTGCCCTTCGAGCACCATCGAGCCCTCTCGGGCGGCGGCCGCGATCCGCTCCACGTCGCGGACGCTCCGGCTGCCGGGCAGCACGGCCAGGCCGGGCAGGCTCGTCTCCACGATCGACGTGTGAAGCGGTGCCTCGGAGACCAGCGGGTGGACGGCGGCGGGCATCACCCCAAACCCGGTCGTAGCGTTGCACTGCGGGTCGAGGTCGACCAGCAGCGTCCGCAGGCCCCCGTGGGCGAGGGCCGCGGCGACGTTGCAGGCGGTGGTCGTCTTGCCGACGCCACCCTTCTGGTTGGCCACGCACAGAATCCTTCCCACGCGCAGAATCCTTCCCGGCTGTCCCCACCGCACACGCGGTGCTCTCGGTGTATCGGCCAAGCTGGGCACGATCGTCAGGTTCGCCCGCCGGCCGCGCCAGAGCCGCCCTGCCGCGCAAGGTCACCGCGGCAGTTCCACGTGAAACGGCGAAGTCTTCCCAGGCTCGCCAGGCTCCGCATCCCTCCAGGTTTCACGTGGAACCAGGTCGAGGGTGGGTTGGCTCGCGAGCCATGGCGGACGGTCGGTTCACTGACCAGTCGTCAAAACGGCACCGCCCGGGCGTTTCCCGTGAAACGCCCGGGCGGATGTGAATTCGCAGGCTCGGTGTTGAGCCAGGTTTCAATACCGGTAGTAGTCGGGCTTGAACGGGCCCTCGACCGGCACGTGGATGTATTCAGCCTGTTCGGGGGTGAGCTTCGTCAGCTTCACGCCCAGCTTGTCGAGGTGGAGCCGAGCGACTTCCTCGTCGAGCTTCTTGGGCAGGCGGTGCACAGACACGTCGTAGTCGTCCGGGGTCTGCCAGAGGGCGATCTGAGCGAGCACCTGATTGGTGAACGAGTTACTCATCACGAACGACGGGTGGCCGGTGGCACAGCCGAGGTTCACGAGCCGGCCTTCCGCCAGCACGATCACCGAGTTGCCCGAGGGCAGGGTGTAGCGGTCCACCTGGGGCTTGATCTCGACCTTCTTGATGCCCTTCGTGTTCTCGAGCCAGGCCACGTCGATCTCCAGATCGAAGTGACCGATGTTGCAGACGATCG